>NZ_JBHVDM010000050.1:0-48564 GCF_042802775.1 Nocardia sp. NPDC057455
GCCCGTCGCCTGTCACCGGGGCAAACCGGACGGCCACACCACCGATACCTCGGCCCAGTGCGGTTCGGTGATCTCCTCAGCGCCGGGCGCGCTGCGGTTTGCGCGCGGCCTCCTCGGTCACCTGGGCCTGCCGATCGGCGGGCACGAGGACGCGAATGTCCTCCCGCGAGCCGATCATCAGTTTCTGCAGGATCGCGGCCATCTGGGCGTCGACGGTCTTGAAGGAACTGCCGCGCCGGGCGGCGATGGCGGTGTTGGTCCAGCCCGCCGCCGCCAGCACGGCCACCTCCTGTTCGGCCGCCGACAATTCCTCCCAGGGCGAGGGACGGTGTTGCCGGACCGGATGCTCGACGGGTAGGCGGTCCAGCGACAGGACCCCCAGCGCGAGCTGGGCCACCTCGCCGAGTTCCGGCCGTAAGAGACCGCCGTCTCGTTCGGCCTCCGCGAAGGCGGTCTCGCCCAGCACCACTCGGGCGGTATCGGCGGCGAGCTCGGTCTCGGTGGCGAACGGACCGAGATTGGCGATCTGCACACCGATTCGTTCCCGCAGCGTGGCGCCTCCTCCGGTGAGCCGCGCGACATCACGGGCCCGAGTGGTCACCCGGTCGGAGCGCTCGCCGTCGGTGTCGCGGATCAGGCGTGCCAGCGTCCAGGCGCGGATGTGCACCGCCCACACCACGCCCCACTGATCGCCCAGCTCCAGCTGAGTGGTCAGCGACGTATGCGTCACGGTGAGGGCTTCTTCCGGGTCGCCATGTCTGGTCAGTGCGATCGCCCGTGCCAGCCCGACCCAGGACGCCGCCCAGCGCGCCCCGGAGCGCTGCGCGTGGTCCAGATGCCGCCGGGAGATCTCCAAGGCTTGCGCGGGCGTACCGAAGAAGGCCGCCGCCAGCGCCTCGAAGAGCTCGCTCATCGCGGCGCCGCCACGCGCGCCGTTGGCGGCGAACTTCTCCCGTGCACGGGCCAGCACGGCGATCGAGCGCACGTCGCGGTACACCAGCATCAGCTCGGCGCCTCTGGCGAATTCGACCGGGGCGGGCAGATCGAGGTCGCGGTCGGGCTGCTCGCGCCACCTCGCCCGGGTCGCGGGATCCGGCAGGCAGACCGCGACGCATTCGTCGAGCGCGCGTGCGGCATCCTCCTGCAGGCCTTGGCACAGACCGATCCACGCGATCAGAGCCATCGCCTCGACCTGCACCGACACCGGCTGCGGATCGAGGGCCCGGCTGGCGGCCAGCGTGCGCTCGGCCCACCGGCGTGGTTCGCGCAGCGAGCCGGTGAAAAAGGGGCTGCGCAAGGCGATCAATCCGGCCGCGATCTCCAAACCGACCGCGGCCTCCTCCGGCGCGTCGAGGCTGCCCGCCATGGCCGACAGCAGGTTGTCCCACGCCGCCCGCGCCCAATCCAGCAGATCCTGCTCATCCGGGCCGAACCATCCGGCCGCCGCCGCCCGCACCTTGTCGCGGTAGTAGCGGCGGTGCCTGCGCGCCAGCCGAGCCGGCTCGCCACCGCGTTCGGCCAAGCGCTGCTGGGCGAACACCCGGAAACTCTCCAGCAGCGAATACCGCACCGTTGTCGCGGTCAGATGCACCGACACCAGCGACTGGTCGGCCAACCGTTCGAGCAGACCTTCGATCTCCGCACGCGCCAAGCCGCCCGGATCGTCGTCGGCGCAGACCTCCTCGATCGCCTCCAACTCCGCGCCCACCTCCGGCTCCGCCGCGCCGATGCCCTCGTGGTCGACGTCGTAACCGGCCGCGAACACCGACAGCCGGTCGAACAGCAGCCGCTCTTCGTCCCGGCACAGTTCGTAGGACCAGGCGATGACATCGCGAATGCCCCGGTGCCGCGCGTCCGCACCGACCCGAGGACCGTGCGACCAGCGCAACCGCCGGTCGCTCGCCTCCCCACTGAGGTCACCCAAGATCTTCCGCAACGGTTCGCGCATCAACCGCGCGGCCGCCAACCGGATGTAGAGCGGATGGTTGTGCACGTGCCGGCAGACCGCCACGGCCAGCGCGGTCTCGTCGTCGGCGAGGGTGTGCCCGGTCAGACCTGCGCGTGCCCGGAACAGGGCCAGCGCCTGTTCCCGGGACAGCGCGGGCACCGGCACCAACTGCTCATCGACCCATCCGATCGCCTCGCGGCTGGTGGCCAGCACGGTGAGCCCCGGCGCCGCCTCCAGCAGATCCGCGATCACCTGACCCGCACCGTCCAGGACGTGTTCGCAGTTGTCCATCACCAGGATCGTCTGCAAGGTGCGCCCGACCGCGTCACGGCGGCGCAGCGTGTCGAGCACCGCCTCCCATGCCGAGCGTCCGGAGAAATCGGCATCGATCAGCGAGCGTGCGACCTGCTCCTCGACCGCCGCCGCGTCGGCGTCGCGGGACAGCAACGCCAGCCGAACCCAGTGCACCGGCACGCGGCGCGCCTTGTGGAACCGGTGCGCGGCCTCGGTCGCCAGCCGGGTCTTGCCGATGCCACCCGCGCCGATCAGCGTGACCAAGCGCGTTTCGCCCAGCAACGCCATCCCGATCTTTTCCAGCTCACGTTCGCGTCCGACGAAATCACCGCCGGCCGCGGGTGGGAGCCCCGAACCCGACACTCGTCCTACCGACACAAGAGGGCAGCGTAGCCGGATCCGCGGCCGGGAGTTCGCGGTCTCTACCGATGTGCCGAGCCCACCTATACGCGGACGATTGCGCTGTCGGACAGTCGATCGCAGGACCGGAAGGACACTACGGTGGGACAGATACTGGTACTCGGGGCGGGCGAATGCGGGTTGCCCCTCGCCCATCGTCTGCTGCGCGGCGGCCGTCCTGTCACGCTGGTGACCGATCGGGACGCCGAGGCGGTCCTCGCCGGCACCGTCACCAGCACCCAGGTCAAGTTCCCGCCGACGCTCGATCTCGAGTCGGACCTGGGCCTGGGCTTCTGGCGTTCGACGGCGCCGCACATCGAGGGCATCAGGTTCACCATGGTCGTCGAGCGCACGACGGTGGTCACCTGGGCCGGACGATTCACCCGGCCCGCGCAGAGCGTCGATCAACGGACGGTGTTCGCGCGCTGGCTCGGCGAGTTCCTGGCCGAGGGCGGTGACCTGCGTATCGCCGAGCCCTCGGTGCCGGAGCTCGACCGCGCCTGCGCCGGCTACGACCTCACCGTGGTGACCCGTGCCGGTCACGAGCTCGCCGGCTGTTTCGATGCCGATCCGGCGTGGCCGGTGGCCGCCGGGCCGCTGCGGCGGCTCGCGGTGCTGTACCTGGACGGTGTCGAGCCGGACCCGGAGGGCCTCGGCTCATACACCGCGCTGCCCGAGCACGGTGAAGTGATCTCCTATCCCGGCCTGACCGGGCAGCCGGGGCAGGAACGCCGCTGCGAGATATTGCTTTTCGAGGCGCGGCCGGGCGGCGCGCTGGACGTGTTCGACCAGCACGGCACGCCCGCGCAGCGGTGGGAGCGAGCCAGGGAACTGTTGCGGGCGCACCTGCCCGCCGAACTCGCCGAACGCTACCGGCACGCCGAACCGACCGATGCCGGGGCGACACTGGTCGGCGCGGTGACGCCGGTGATGCGCCGTCCGGTGGGCACCCTGCCGTCGGGCCTGCCGGTGCTGGGCGGAGGCGACGTCGTCTGCCGGATGGATCCGGGCGGCGCGCAAGGCGCCAACAACGCCGTGCACTGCGCGATCCGCTACAGCGAGGCGATCCTGCACGACTCGGAGGGTCCCTACGACCGCGCATGGATGCAGTGGGCGGCCGAGCCGTGGCTGACGTCCGTCGCGCACCCCGCCGCGCGGTGGACGGCGACGGTGCTCGATCCGCCGCCCGCCATGCGGGAGATGATGCTCGCCGCCCAGCACGAGCCGGCGCTCGCCGACGCCTTCGCCGACACCTTCGCGCGACCGGCGAACCTCGCCCGGCTCGCGGCGGCAGTCCCGTCCTGACCGGATTCCCGGCCTCAGGGTTGCCAGGGCGGTGTCGCGGGAAAGACGACCGGCAGCGCCGCCAAGGCGCGGTGAAAAGGCCCTGGCCGCCAGGTCAATTGGTGCACCGGCATCGCGGGTCGCAGTTCCGGCAACGCGTCCAGCAACTGGTCCACCGCGTCTTGGGCGATCAGATAGGCCGGGCTACGAGCGGGGCAGGCGTGCGGTCCGGCGCCCCACGCCAGGTGCGACCGGTTGCCGCTGTGATTGCGTCCGCTGACCGCCGGATCGTTGTTGCAGGCAGCGAAGCTGATGACGACCGGCTGATGGGCCGGCAGCCAGACGTCGTCGATCAGGATCGGCTGACGAGGGTAGGTGACCGAGAAGTTGGCCATCGGCGGGTCGGTGAACAACACCTCGTCCAGCGCGTCCCGGGTGGCCAAGCTCCCGCCGAGGACGTCCCCGCCGAACCGGTCGTCGGTGAGGATCAGCACCAGGGTGTTGACGATCAGGTTCTGCAGCGGTTCGATGCCCGCCCCGTAGAGCACGACGAGCTGGTGGATCACCTCCGCTTCGTCCAAACCGGCCGGATGCTGCAACAGTCGCGTGGTGATGTCGCGGCCCGGCTCGGCGCGCTTGAGTTCGATCAGCCGCAGCAGCGCGGTGCCGAGCATGCGGTTGCCCGCTTCGGCGTCCACCCCGTCGAACACGGCGGCGGTCGCGGCGGCGACCTCACGCCCGATCTCCGGCGGGCAGCCCAGCATCGCGTTCACCACCTCGAATGCCAGCGGAAGAGCGTACTCGGACACCAGATCGGCGCTGCCCGCCGCGCAGAAGGCGTTGATCAGCCCGGTCGCGCTCCGCTCCACCGTGTCGTGCAAGGCGTGCAGGTCGACGGCATTGATGCTCGCGGTATTGACCTGCCGGTAGCGCGCGTGTTCTTCGCCCACGCTGCGCATCGCATTGGGGCGCCACTCCAGCACCGGCAGCACCGGGCAGTCGGCGGGTACGTTCGCCTGCCAGGTGCGAGGGTCGGCGGGAAAGTGCTGCGGGTCGTGCATGATTCGCACGGCGGTGTGATAGCTGAGCACCAACATCGCGGGCACACCCGGCGCCAGCTCGACCGGCGCCATCGAACCGTAGCGGGCGCGCATGTCGCGATAGGCGCGATGCGGATCGGCGGCGAACTCCGGGGAGTACAGCGATACACGCTCGACCTCGTGGTCGATGGGCGAACCATGATGGGCGCCGGCGTTGGTCGTCGTCGGGTCGAGGTCTCGGGGCGTGGTCAACGCGTGACTCCCACAGTAGAAGCGTCTTCGGCGAGCGCGGGCGAGACGAGCTCGGCGCGGACCGTCGCGACGCCGTCGTCGTTCGGTCCGTGCGGTGCACCGAGGCGCCGCGTCGTCTCTACCGCGCAACGGATCGACACATAGGATGGTCGCGTAGGTAGAGTACGGGCATCGGTAGTAGCGGGCGGCCTGCGGCGATGCGGTTATGTTGCCGGGCGCCAGCCGGATTCGAACTCGCGCGCCGATCGCCTACCGCCCCCGCTCGCCGCGACCGACCGTCCACGCCGTGCGCGCTTCCGAACCCCGCTGTGATGCTGGGCATTCGCTGCCGACCGCTGGACGGACGAGCCGTGTCCGGCCGAGGTCGGCGGGCCTGCCACACGTCCACATCTTCGGGAACACAAGCACTTCGGTGGCGCAAGGGGCTGGTGTATAACTTCCATCGGCCCGGTCGACTCCACCGACAAGCGATAGCGAGACACGATGCACGGTTACCTGAATCAGGTGTCCCACGGCACGACCCCCTCCGGCTATCCGACGCGCGAGCCCGAGACCCACGCGGTCGCACCACCCCGCACGGCGGATCTCGTCGTCAGTGCGCTGTTGTGGTTTCTGCCCGCGACGCTGGCCGCGATGTCGACGGTCCTCGCGCCGTGGTTCCTGATGGCGGGCGGCATCTGCGCGTCCAAGCCGGAGTGCCGGGTCGACACCAGCGCGGGCGTATGGATCATGGTCGGCGGTGGGATCGTGGGATTCGCCGTGGGGGTGTTGCTCTCGGGTATGGCGGCCCGGCAGGGGCGAGCGTTGTTCCCCGGCGCGCTGGTCGGTGCGGTGCTGGTCGTGCTCGCCTGGTTCGCCGCCTCGTTGCTCATGGGCTGAACCGCCGGGCTCGGTGCGAAGTCCGGCGGAAGGGCCGCGGTCTTCTTTCCCGCTACGGAAACTGGCGCGGGTGTACTATTCGCCGGAATCACCCCATCGCGGGAGCTCGGGCAAGGCCGGGCTGAGAGGGCGAACCGCACGCGTCGCCGACCGCATGAACCTGTCCGGGTAATGCCGGCGTAGGGAGAGCGTTTCCGTCATGTCGTCGTCGACCCGCGCGAACGCGGCGCACGAAGCCCCGCTGACCCTCGACCAGCCCGCACCGAAAGTGCTCTCGTTCTGGGACCAGAGCGCGTTCTGGGCCAATCTCGGCGTCAGCCTCTTCGCGTTCTCCGGCGCGTACACGGTGCTCGCGCCGAACGCCGAGGGAGCCGCGCAGCTTTCGATCGCGGCCGGAATCCTGGCGACCGTGCTGGGCACCCTGGTCGGCGCGGCGATGCTCGGCGCCGCGGCGCTGACAGGCGCGCGCACGGGTCAACCCGCTATGGTCCTGCTGCGCGGGCTGTTCGGCGCGAAGCTCAGCTATCTGCCCACCGCGCTCAATATCGCTCAATTGATCGGCTGGGGAACGTTCGAGCTGATCGTCATCGGTGACGCGGCCGAGGAACTGTTCGGCGGCGGCCCGCACTGGCTCTACGTGGTGGTCGCGGGCACACTCACGACGGTTCTCACGATCTGGCCGCTCGGCTCGGTGCGGCTGCTACGCAGATTCGTGACCGCAGGCGTCGTGATCGCCCTTGTCTGGTTCTATCTGCAGTTCTTCCGCGCCGGTCTGCCCGATCTACGGGCGAACCCGGGCCCGAGCGGGAGCGGGCCGTTCGGCGTCGACTGGAACCTCTTCTGGGTTGCCACCGATGCCGCCTTGGCCGTCTCCATCTCGTGGGTGCCGGTCGCCGCCGACTACACCCGTCATGCCCGCTCCGGCCGCTCGGCGTTCGGCGCGGCCGGCGGCGCGTACGCGCTCACCCAGATCATCGCCTACGTCCTCGGCCTGTTCGCGCTGGCGCTCGCGACCGGCGAAGGCGGACCGTACGCACCGTTCCTGCACGTCGGCCTCGGCGCGCTGTTCTTCTTCGTCTTCGTGTTGCGCGAGGCGGATCAGTCCTTCGCCAATGTCTATTCCACCGCCGTGTCGATCCAGAATCTCGCACCGCGCGTCGACCGCAGGGTGCTCTCGATCGGCCTCGGCGCCCTGATCACGATCCTGGCCCTGCGGTTGAACATGGCGAACTACTTCGGCTTCCTCGGACTGATCGGGTCGGTGTTCGTGCCGCTGCTCGGCGTGCTCGTCGCCGACTTCTTCTTGCGTGCCCATCGCGAGTGGAACACCGCACCGGACGCGCCCGCGCGCTGGGGCATGGTGGCCGCGTGGCTGACCGGGTTCGCGGTGTATCAACTGGTCAACCCCGGCGACGCCGGTGTGTGGACGGAATTCTGGGACCAGGCCCGGCAGGCTCTGCACTTCACCGGGCAGGCGTGGATGAGCGCATCGCTCCTGTCGTTCCTGGCGGCGCTGGCGATGGCCTGGCTGGTCGGAAAGGTGACGGCGAAGAACACATCGGCGTAGCGAATTTGCCACCATGGAGGGATGGGCCGGATCAGGGTCGGTACGTCGGGCTGGGTCTACCCGCCGTGGCGCGGGACGTTCTACCCTCAGGGTCTCGCGCACAAGCGCGAATTGGCCTATTTGTCGGAGCGACTCGACAGCGTCGAGATCAACGGCTCGTTCTATTCGTTGCAGCGCCCGTCCAGCTACCAGAGGTGGGCGGAGCAGACTCCGGACGATTTCGTGTTCGCGGTGAAGGGCAGCCGTTTCATCACGCACATGAAGCGGCTGCGCGACGGTGACGAGCTGCTGGCCAATTTCCTCGCCTCCGGTCCGCTGGCGCTCGGGCCCGAGCTGGGACCGATTCTCTGGCAACTGCCGCCCACCTTCCGCTTCGACGCCGACGTGCTGGACGCCTTCTTGTCCCGGCTCCCCCGCAGCACCGAGCAGGCCGCCGAGATCGCGCGGCGCCACGATCACCGCGTCGACCCCGCGCACACGAGCACCGACGCCGACCGGCCGATGCGACATGCGCTGGAGATCCGGCACGACAGCTTCGTGACCCCGGCGTTCACCGACCTGCTCACCCGCCACAACGTGGCCCTCGTCGTCGCCGACGCCGCGGGCAAGTATCCGCTGCTCGAAGAAGTCACCGCCGACTTCGTCTACATCCGGTTGCACGGGCACGACGAGCTCTACGTCAGCGGATACACCGACGAGGGCTTGGACATGTGGGCGGAGAAGATCGCCTCGTGGGCGAAATCGTGCGACGTCTACACCTATTTCGACAACGACGCCAAGGTGCGGGCGCCCCGCGACGCGATGGCGTTGCGCGAGCGCCTGGAACCGATCGTGGCACCACGGCCCGCGGGGTGAGGACAGGAAGGTGACGCCGGTGCGGCAGGTCGCGGTCTGCGGGCCGAGGGAGTGCACGCAGCAGGAAGCGCAGTGGGCGCGCACGGTCGGCGGGCTCTTGGCGCAAGCGGGGGTGACCGTGCTGTGCGGTGGCGGCGCCGGCGTGATGGCCGCGGTCGCCGCCGGTTGCGCCGAGGCCGGTGGGCTCGTGATCGGTGTGCGTCCGGATACCGACCGAGGCGCGGTGTGTCCCGGCTTGTCGGCGGTGCTGTTCACCAATATGGGCGAGGCGCGCAACGCGATCCTGGTCGAGTCGGCGGACGCCGTCATCGTCATCGGCGGCTCGTGGGGCACGCTGTCAGAGGTCGCGCTCGCCCGGCGGCGCGGCGGGATTCCGGTGATCGCGTTGAGCGGATGGGAGATTCGCGACGCGAACGGGCGACCGGTGGCGGCGATGACGGCCGCGGCCGACCCGGCCGACGCGGTGCGCCGGGCGCTGCACGGGATCACACAGCCCGAACCGTCCTGAGGCCATCGGTCTGACGAAAGGTCGCTCTACTCGGATTTCGCGGGCGACCACGTCGGCTACCGCAGCGCACCCGACGAGTTCGCCACCCACTTCGACCGGATCCTCACCCGCGACGACCGGTGACGCCGTCGCGGCGGAAACTCACGCCGACTGTCGCAGAGGATGCAGGGCGGCCAGAGCCCGCAGTGCGTCGGCGCGCGAAATGGGCTGGTCGTTCTCCAGGGCGGCCAGCTCCAGTTCGATCCAGTCGCGTATGAGTGCGGACATGGTCACGTTGCGCTGCTCGGCGGCCTTCTTGACGCGCTGATGCAGATCCAGCGGGATGCGTAGCGACGTGGTGACGGTGACCATGTCCTCGGCGCGTAGCGGCGGGGGCAGCTCGGCCGGGTCGACGGGCGCGTCGGTGTATTCCAGACCGGACAGGAAGTCCCGGACGTCCTCGGGGTTCGTCGGATAGTCAGTCATCGGCGTGCTCCCAACGCTCGAGTTCGGCCACCTGGGCTTCGGTCATCTCGACCGCGCCCAGGATGTCCCACTGCCAGCCTTCGGTGCGGCGGACAGCGACGATCAGCGGCCGGCCCGTCTCGGTCCGGCCCCATACCGTCAGGACCGCGAGCTGGTTCCGGCCACGCGCCCGCCGAGGCCATCGACGGGTGCCCGTGAGCACTTGCAGCACTTCGCGAGGGTCGATCCCCACCAGCGACAACAGTGCCCACTCAGGCCAGTTATAACCCACGATCAGCGATAATACAAGTGTATTGCATCTGAGTTCACCGCGCTCTCGCCCGGGACAGATTCCAGCTCTGCCAGGCGTCCCCGTCGAGGTCTGCCCGCAGCCCGGTACGCACCTGCGCGCGCAGCGGCTCGGGGAGCCGATCGGTCGCGGGCAGGATGTCCGGCGAGAGGGTGACCAGGTATTCGGTGTCCAGCGTTTCACCCCGCTGCCACCGATCGATGTTCTTCTCGGCGATCAACCGCTCCGGGTCCAGGACGGCCAGCGCCAGCAGCGTCGCCATCGCGGTGCCCAGCACGGCGCGCGGCAACCACGCCCGGCGTAGCCGCAAAACCGCGACCAGCACCAGCACGTAGACACAGCCGAGCCACAGTTCGCAGGCTTCCACCAGCAGGCGCAGCACCGTGAACCCGTAGGCCTGCTGGTAGGTCCACATCCGGCCGAGCGCCGAGGCGACGATCACCAGCGCGAGCACGCTCACCGCCGCCAGCAGCCCGCGCAGCCACCATCGGTCGGTAGCCGTGTCCTGGGCCGCCCAGCGCAGCACGACCGTGAGCACCGCGAGGGTCAGCACGGTGACGGCCGACAGCTGCCAGAACCCGGTGCGCGCGTATTCGGCGTAGGTCAGGCCCGAGGTCTCCTGGACGTGATCGTCGCCACCGAAGAGCACGACGAATTGGGTCGCGACGAACGCCGCGAACAGGATCGCGAGCGCGCCGACCGGCAGCGCCCATTCCGACCGGCGCAAGGTCCGCCCGCCCACGGCCGCTGTGGCGGGCGGCGGGGGGCCGGCCAGCAAGAACAGCGCGCCGAGCGCGCCGAGACCGGCCACCGCGAACAGCACGAGCCACCGCAGCACCGACGGCAGGTCCACGTCCGGCGTCACGGTCTCGAGCAACGCCGCGAACATGGCGTCGGCGCTGCCGAGCAGCGGAACGAACACCGCGAGCAACGCGACGGTCACCGCTACCGACAGCCCGAGCCGCCACGCACGTGGCGCGTTCCCGCCACGCACGCGGGCGGTACCGGTATATGCCCACGGCACGGCGGCGACCGCCTCGAGCCCGACAGCGAAAGTGTCGTAGAGGATGCCGTTCGCCGAGCGGCGTCCGACCACCGCCAGCGAACCGGCGAGGCATGCCGCGATCACACACAAGGCGAACAGCCAGCCCGCGGCGCGGACGGCCCCCACCGCGAGCAGGACGAGCGCGAGCGTCGCCCACCACAGCCGCCCCGCGTTGCGCCGAGGAAAACCGGCGCCGACCGTCTGTCGCTCGGACTTCGTCTCACCCGCACCATCACTCGTCGTACTCGCCGTGCGCCTGCGGGCATTGCGGTCGACGAGGAACACCGCCGTCGCGGCGATACCGGCCGCGAGCAGCCACCCGATGCCTGGCCGGTCCCAGTGGATCAGGACGGCGGCAGCCGATCCGGAGACGAGCGCGGCGAGCGCTACGCCGGGAGGGCAAGCGACCCGGCGCCACTTGGACGGGCGTGGTGGGAAGATGGGCCCGGCCACCGGTCGACCGCCGGTCCCGGCACGCACCTCGGCGACCGCGGCCCCCGAGCGCCCCGGTGGCGCCCACACCGATGCCGCAGCAGCGGGCGTAGCGGGCACTTCACTGGAATCGGTTGCGGGGGGCGCGGATTCAGTCGGCGGACCGGGAGGCAGCTCATCGGCCGGCCCCGATGACACCGGGTCGGACGCCGACGCTGATTCGGGTTCCAGAGGCATGGTTCGTTCCTTCGATAGGCGTGCGATATCACCCCGGGTCCGCACCTGCGGTCCGGGTCGGGTGGTGCGGCTGATCAGCGCTCGGGCAGAACCACCCGGATGCGGGAGCCGGGGTCGGCGACCGCGATGGTTCCGCCGTGCAGGTCGACCACCCAGCGAGAGATGGCCAGGCCCAGTCCGGTGCCCCCGCCCGCGGTGCGGCCGCCCCTGGTGAACCGGTCGAACACCTGGGCGCGTTCGGCGGGTGGAATGCCGGGGCCGTCGTCCTCGACGTCGATCACGACCTCGCCCTGCGATGCGCGCACGGCCAGGCGGACTTCCCCGCCGGCGGGCCCGTGCCGCGCGGCGTTGTCGAGCAGGTTGAGCAGCACCTGATGCAGGCGCGCGCGGTCGGCGTACACGCGGGCGGTACCGGGCAGCACGTCGGTGCGGAAGCGCACGCCGCGTCCGAGCGCGGCGGTCATGACCTCCGCTTCGGCGACGACGTCGGCCAGCAACGGCGCGATCGGCAGATTCTCGCGATCGAGCGGGAAGGCGCCCGCTTCGATGCTGGAGAGGTCGAGCAATTCCGAGACGAGCAGCGTCAGCCGTTCGGTCTGGGCCAGCGCGGTGCGCAGGGTCGCCGGGTCGGGCTGGGAGACGCCGTCGACCAGGTTCTCCAGTACCGCGTTCAAAGCCGTGATCGGAGTGCGCAATTCGTGCGAGACGTTCGCGATGAGATCGCGGCGTTGCTGGTCGGCCGCCGCCAGGTCGGCGGCCATCTGGTTGAACGCCTCGGCCAGTTGCCCGACTTCGTCGCGCGAACTGGCCCGTACCCGCAAGGTGTAGTCGCCGTGGGCCATCCGCTTGGCCGCCGCGGTCATCTCCCGCAGCGGCCTGGTGATGCCGTGGGCGAGGAACTGCGAGGTGACCAACGCGATCACCACCGCGGTGAGCGTGGTGCGCGGGGGCAGCCACCCGATCTTGAATCGGAAGAACCCGAACGCGACACCACCGGAACACAGCATGAGGATCGCGAGCTTCAGCTTGATCGACTTCACCGGGTCCAGCGGCCGCGGCAACAGTTCGGCCACCTGGTCGCTCACCCGGCCCCACTCGCGGGAAACCCTGCCGGACATACTCTCCCGCATTCGCGGCGCGTTCTCCGGACCGGCGCTCATCGGGCCTCCAGGGCGTATCCGACGCCGCGTACGGTGCGGATCAGGTCGGCGCCGAGTTTGCGGCGCAACGCCTTGATGTGACTGTCGACCGCGCGGGTGCCCGCCGCGTCGGACCAGTCCCAGACGTCTTCGAGCAGTCGCTCCCGAGCGAGCACCACACGCGGGCGACGGGCCAACCGGGCGAGCAGATCGAACTCCAGCGGCGTGAGCAGCGCCTCCACCTCCGCGCGCCAGACCCGGCGCTGATCGACGTCGATGCGGAGGTCACCGACCAGTATCGTCGCACCGTCACGGTCGGCCGCCCGCTCCATCCGGCGCAGCAGCGCGTGCACCCGCGCGGCGAGCACGCGCAGCGAAAACGGTTTCGTCAGATAGTCGTCCGCCCCGACGCCCAATCCGACGAGCTGGTCGGTTTCGTCGGCACGAGCGGTCAGCATGAGCACGGGCACCGGGCGGCGCGACTGAATGCGACGACATACCTCCAGCCCGTCGAATCCCGGCAACATGACGTCGAGCACCACCAAGTCGGGGTCGACGGCCTCGGCGGCGGCGACGGCCGAGGGGCCGTCATGGGCCAGCTCGACAGTGAACCCCTCCGCCCGCAGGCGTGCCGCGACGGATTCGGCGATGGTGATCTCGTCGTCCACGACCAGGATCCGCCGTGCGGGGCGCGCCGGTGCGCTGTGTTCCATGCACCGAACCCTAGCCACCGGTTGTGGAGAGAACCGGCGCCATTTGTGGAGATTTCGTGTGCGTCCGCGACGGTGCGGGCACGCGATCACGGCCGGGGCCACGGACGCTTGTCGACGCGTTCGATGTCGGTGTTGAACCGCTTCAGGAATCCGGCGAACGCGGCGACGTCCTCGGGGCTCCAGTCTGACAGCACGCTCTCGAGCGCGCGGACGTTGTAGGTGCGTTCGGCGTCGAGCCGGCGCCCGCCCTCGGCGGTGAGGCGGAACTTGCGCGCCATGCCGCCGTCCGGATCCGGAATGCGTTCGACGAGGCCTGCTGCGCGCATAACGGTTGTCTGCCGGTGCAGCGTGGAGGTGTCCAGGCCGAAGGCATCGCTGAGCTCACCCACCGACATCGGGCCCTGCACTCGCAGCCTGCTCAGCACCGTATAGGCGCTGCGGTCGAGGTGGCCGGTGCCCCGGCGGGCCTTGGCGCTGAGGCTGTGCCGCCCCAGCAGCATGGTTTCGAACTCCACCGAAGATACGGGCTTGTCCACACAACGCTCCTGCCGATATCCGCCGCCACGGGCTCATCTCCGCACCTATACCACACCTACCCGGTCGGACCAGCACATTTGCATATTACAACTCTTGTGCATAATGCAATTCATATGTACTGTGCACAAACATTGACGAGAGAGGGAGATCCGCGTGGCAGCACCATCGGCAGTTCGGTCCGAGGGCATCGTCGGCGTACTCGCGGCGGCGGGCATCGTCGCCGCCTTGATGCAAACCTTGGTGGTGCCCCTGATCGGGGACCTCCCCCGGATCCTGGGCACCACGCCGTCCAACGCCTCCTGGGTGATCACTGCGACACTGCTCGCCGGTGCGGTGGCCACGCCGATCACCGGCCGGCTCGGCGATCTCTACGGCAAGCGGCGCATGCTGCTGGTGTGCACGGTTCCGCTGATCGGCGGATCGCTGGTCTGCGCGATGGCGAGCTCGGTCGTGCCGATGATCGCCGGGCGCGGCCTGCAGGGCATCGGCATGGGCGTGGTGCCGCTCGGCATCAGCGCGTTGCGGGACGTCCTGCCCACCGAGCGGCTCGGCACGTCCATCGCGGTGATGAGCGCATCGATGGGGATCGGTGGCGCGCTGGGGCTTCCGATCGCCGCGGCGGTCGCCGAGAACGCCAGCTGGCGCGTGCTGTTCTGGGGCTCGGCCGTGCTGAGCGCGGGCGTGGCCACGCTGATCTGGCTGCTGGTGCCCGCCATCCCGGCGCGCGGAGGCGGCGCCTTCGACGTGCTCGGCGCACTCGGCCTCGGCACCGCGCTGGTCTGCCTGTTGCTCGCGGTGTCCAAGGGCGCCGACTGGGGCTGGACCAGCGGAACCACCCTCGGCCTGTTCGCGGCCGGGATCCTGATACTGGCGGTCTGGGGTTGGTGGGAACTACGAACCGCCGATCCCCTGGTGGATCTGCGAGTGACCGCGCGCAAGCAGGTGCTGCTGACCAACGCCGCCTCGGTCGTGGTCGGGTTCGCCATGTACGCGCAGTCGTTGATCATCCCGCAACTGCTGCAACTGCCGGTGGTCACCGGTTACGGCCTCGGGCAGTCCATGCTGGCGATGGGATTGTGGATGGCCCCCGCCGGGCTGGTGATGATGGCGGTCTCCCCGCTGGGCGCTCGGCTTTCGGCCGCGCGCGGCCCCAAGGTGACGCTCATCGTGGGCAGCATCGTCATCGCCCTCGGGTACGGCTCGTCGGTGCTGCTGCTGGGATCGACCTGGGGTCTGCTCGTCGTGACCTGCGTATGCAGCGGTGGCGTCGGCCTCGCCTACGGCTCGATGCCCGCGCTCATCATGGGCGCGGTCCCGCTGTCGGAAACCGCGTCGGCCAACAGCTTCAACACCTTGATGCGCTCGATCGGGACCACGGTGTCGGCCGCGGTCGTCGGAGTCGTTCTCGCGCAGATGAGCACCGGCCTCGCCGGACACACCATCCCCACCGAGGCAGGCTTCCGCACCGGACTGCTGATCGGGTGCGGCGTCTCCGCGCTCGCCGCACTGGTCGCGCTGGGCATTCCGGTCCGCAAACCCACCGAGCCGCTGCAGGACACCGCCGAACTCGAGCCCACGGCCGCGCGGGCTTGAACTCAGGCGAACAGGCCCGCGACGAAGGGAATGCTGTCGGGCAACGAAGCGGCCATCGTGGCGCTGTGATCCTTGCCCGGATACACGTGGACATCGGGCCGGACGCCGTGCGATTGCAGATCGATGACCAGCTTCGCGGTCAGCGGGGCGGGGACATCGGTGTCGTTGGTGCCCTGTCCGATGAACATCGGCCGGTCGTATCCCGTCAGGGGCACATCCATGACCGGGCGGGCCGTGGCGGCGAAATCACCGTCGGCTAGCGGGCGGGAGAACAACTGGCCGACCGAGATTCCCTGCGCGCGATCGGCGAGCGGCTGGAAGCACAGTGACTCCGCGGCCGTCGCCAGTTGCTTGCCGATCGGGCTGAGATAGCCGTCCAGATCGAAGCTTGGTCGCGCCGCCTTCAAACCGTTCATCACATACGCGATGTAGGCGGTGAGGTGCGCGTTGCCGATCGCAGGCACATCGGGTCCGAGGAACGAAGCGGCATCGACGATGTTGGAGGCCGGGCCGGTGGCGACGGCGCCGCGGTAGTCGAGGTCCGGAGCGTATTTCGTGGCCAGTGACGCGGTGAACACCGCGGCGCCGCCGCCTTGCGACTGCCCGATCGCCACCCATTTCGACGACAGCGAATCGTCGACGGCGCGCGCCGCGCGCACCATATCGATCGCCGCGTGCGCCTCGGCACGTCCGTCCAGGTACGCGTGCGGTCCCGGGGTGCCCAGACCGATGTAGTCGGTCGCGACGACGGCGTAGCCCTGGCGCAGCCAGGTCGCCAGGTAGTCCAGATCGCGTTTGCTGCGCCCCGCGGTGGAAGGCGCGCATTCGTCGGCGAGACCGACGGTCCCGTGCTCCCAGGAAAGCACCGGCCAGCCACCGCTCGGTGGCGTGCCCTCGGGCACGAAGACCGCGCCGCTGGAAAGCGCGGGCTGCTCGTCGGAGGTCCGTGTCCAATACGTCAGGCGCCGGGCCGTGGCTGCCCCCTCGATCCGGAGCTGTCCGGGCAGGGGCGCATCGGTGGCGACCGTACCCGGCGCCGCGCCCGGCCCGGCGGGATCGGCCACCGCTGAGCCCACCTGCGGCCCCACGCACAGCAGTGCCGCCATGGCCGCGGTAATTCCTGCGCGTCGCACCGACATGGGCGCCACCTCTCGATCATCTGCGTGGTGTCTCAAAGAGACACTGTAGCCCGGCCAACGGTAAAGTGTCACTTTGAGACACCAACGTCGGAACCATCGCGAAGAGAGACTGCGGACATGACGGTCGTGAACGGTCCACGCGAACGCGAGAAGACGCGGGTGCGTCGAGAACTGGTCGAGGCGGCGCTGCGGCTTTTCGAACTGCACGGGTTCGAACAGACCACCGTGCAGCAGATCGCCGACGCGGCACAGGTCTCCCGGCGCACCTTCCACCGCCACTTCCCGTCGAAGCTCGCGGTGGTCTTCAGCCATGAGGAAGATCTGATGGCGCAGTTGCTCGCCGCCGTGGACCAGCGCCCGGCGAGCGAATCGGTGCTGACCGCGCTGCGCGCCGCGCTGAGCGACTTCTTGCTCGACGAGCGGGACGCCCCGGCACGCCACCGCCAAGCGGACACCGCACGCCGGGCCAGGCAGCTACTGGTCGGCAACCCGGAATTGCGCCGGGAGAACTTCATCGGCGCGCTGGGGCGCCAGCGCGCGATGGCGCTGAATTTCGCCGCCCGCGCCGGGCTCTGCGCCGGCGATCTCCGGCCGCAGCTCACGGCCGCGGCCTGTTTCGCGGCCTTCGGCGTCGGCCTCGATCACTGGATGATGGGTACGGACCATTCGATTTCGGCCCTGTACCGCATCCTCGATCGCGCGGTGGCCTCGCTCCAGCAGGGCATCGACATCCAGGGCACGGGCTGAGCGCACGGAGGATCGGCGCAGCCGCGCCGCAACCTGTTCCATCCGGGTCGCATACCATCGCGAAGGTGATCACGGTGGCCACTTGGAACGTTCTGCATCGCGTGCACGCCGAGAACTGGTACGAGGACGTCGCCACCCGATGGCCGGACGAGGGCGCGCGGATCGCGGCGGTGACCGCGCGGGTGGCCGAACGCACCGAGCAGATCATCGCGTTGCAAGAGGTCAGCGGCGATCAATTGGCCAGCCTGCGAATGGCGCTGCCGGATCGGACGTTCCACGCGATGCGGTATCAGCGGCTGCCGACACCGCGGCGCGTGCCCAGCTCCCTACTCGACGGCGGCGAGTATCTCGTCGTCCTCACCGCCGAGCCGAGCCGAGAAGTCACCGCCGAATCCTTCACCCAGGATCGCGGCAAAGGCGCCCTCGTCGTCGACGCGGGCGGGCTGATCGTGATCGCCACCCACGTGACCGGTGACCGCCGGCGCACGGACCAACTCGCCCGCCTGGCCGAGCTCGTCACCGGCGCACCGGAGAACGCCGCGGTACTGCTGGGCGACTTCAACACCGACCGCGCCTCCGTCGCCGCCGGATTGGGCGACGACTTCGTGGTCGCCGAATGCGTCGCCGGTGCGCTCCCGACCCGCCCGCGCGATTCGGGCGCGAAGTCGCAGCACATCGATCACGTGGTGGTGCACGGCGCGACCGTCACGGCGGCGTCGGTCGACGACGTCGGCGGGGTCTCCGACCACAATCTCGTCCACGCGGCCCTCACGATCTGAGCGAGCGGCCGCGGCAACGGCTTCCCGCGTGGACCGCTGCCGGACCGGATCGGGAATGCCGTCGTCTTCGATCGGTGACAGAGATGCTGCGTCCCAGACCGATTCGACTCCTTTCCGCATGACCGGACAGTAAGGGTCGAGACCGACTCGACGGCCGGGCAGCACCTCGATCCGGTGCCGGCAACCGCTACGACAGGAAGTAGTATGAGCCGGTGCGTAATCCGACGGTAGTGGCGGCGCGGTTGCGCGGCGCGTTCGTCGGATCCGCGGCCGGGGCGGTGAGCATCGCCGCGCACGCGCTCGGCGGCGGCGCGCTGTCTCCCGGCGCCGCACCGATCACCCTGCTGATCGCCGTGTGCGCGGCGGTGGGCGTACTGGCCGGTGCGCGGCCCCACCGGCACGGACCGGGCGAGATCATGGCGACGCTGGCGGTCGGGCAAGCCGTCGCGCACTTCGCTTCCACCCTGTCGGCCGGCCATCACCACCACCCGGGCACCACCCCGGCCATGCTCGGCACGCATCTGGCGGCCGTTCCGCTCGGCGCGTTGCTCATCCGCGCCGCCGAACAGGCGGTGCTGCACGCGGTTTCCGACATGCGGCATACGGTGCGCGTGCTCGCCCACGGGCCCAGCGCACCGATCCGAATCGGCTCGTTCGCCCTCGGCCGGACGCTGCCCCGCCCACGGCGCCTGCTGCTCGGTTCGGGCTCCGGTCTGCGCGGTCCACCACTCCGGTTCTGACCCCTTCCTCGCGCCGGCGCGTATCGCGGGCTCACCGCCTGCCGCGCTGGGCTATCGGTCGACCGCCGCCTGCGACGCGAATCGGATGGACACCGACCCATGCGGTTCTCGACCTTTTCCGCGACCTCGAATGCCACGGGCAGTTCCTGGCGCGGCGAAGTGCCGAGGAATCGCCTTGCCACCGGATTCGTTGAGCCGCGGTTTGTTTCGGCAATACCGCCGTGCGGCTCGTGGCGTTCGAGCGAACGCCCGGCTACGGACGATTCGGCTACATCGCGACGAGCCCACCGCACCGACCGACAGCACCCGGACACGGACCGACAGGTCCACCGACAGATCGATCGATGCCAACGCTTTGGTCGGCGCGCACTACCCCACATCGCACAACTTCCGGAGTTCTCATGTCTGTCAACACCTGCACGCCACCGCGCATCGCTCACCTCCTGCGGGGTGCGATCGCCGCCGCGGCACTGCCCCTTCTCCTGACCTCGTGCTCGTCGGCCGACAAGGCGGACACCGTCGCGGCAGCCGATGCCGTGACGATTTCCGACCAGTGGGTCAAGGCGGCCGACAGCGGGATGTCGGCCGCGTTCGGCGACCTGCTCAACAGCGGCGACACCCCCCGCACCATCGTCTCGGCCACCAGTCCCGCCTCCGGCCGGATCGAACTGCACGAAGTGGTCACCGACGCGAACGGGACGAAGGCGATGCGACCCAAGCGCGGTGGTTTCGTCATCCCCGCGCACGGCCGCACCCCGTTGCGGCCAGGCGGCGACCACATCATGTTCATGGACCTGCACGGACCACTGCGCACAGGATCGGAGACGTCGCTCACACTGACCTTCGACGACGGCTCGAGTACGACATTCACCGCCCAGGTACGCGACTTCGCGGGCAACCAGGAGAATTACGTGCCCGATCACGCGGGCTCACATGCCGGCACGCAGACCCCCGCGCACGGTGGCTGAGCGGAACGGACCGCGACCCGCACGGATCAACCGGCGGCGCCTGCTGGGCGGCGGCGTCGCCGCGGCCGGCGTCGCCGGTGCCGGGCTCGGCGCCGCCGCCCGGGTCGGACGGCGGGAACCCGCTCCGTCACCGTGGGACGCGACGGTGCCGTTCTACGGACCGCAACAAGCCGGGATCGACACCCCGCCGCAAGCGCACGCGGCGTTCGTCGCATTCGATCTGCGGTCGGGGGTCCGGCGCGACGACCTCGTCGGACTGCTGAAGATATGGACCGGTGACGCCGCCCGGCTCACTCAGGGGCGACCCGCCCTCGCGGACACCGAACCCGAACTCGCGCAGCGTCCGGCGCGGCTCACCATCACGGTGGGTTTCGGGCCCGCGGTGTTCCCGGCGGCCGGCCTCGAACATCGCAGGCCGTCCTGGCTGCGGCCGTTGCCCCCGTTCGCCATCGACCGGCTCGAAGCCGCCTGGACCGGCGGCGACCTGCTCCTGCAAGTGTGTGCCGACGAGGCGACCACGGTGTCGCACGCGGTGCGCGTGCTGTGCCGGAGCGTGTCCTCGCTGGTTACCGTGCGCTGGGTGCAGCGTGGATTCCGTGATGCCGCGCCAGGGAGGACACCGCGCAACCTGATGGGCCAGGTCGACGGCACGGTGAACCTCGTTCCCGGCACACCGGAGTTCGCCCGTCTGGTGTGGGATGACGGCGCGACCCAGCCCTGGCTGGGCGGCGGCACCTCCTGCGTGCTGCGGCGAATCGCGATGACCCTGGATACCTGGGACCAAATCGACCGAGAGGAAAGGGAACTCACCATCGGCCGCACCGTCGCCGCCGGCGCTCCGCTGACCGGAACAGACGAGTTCGACGAACCGGACTTCACGGCCGTCGACGCGAACGGGATACCGGTCATCCCCCCGTCGTCGCACATCGCTCGGGCTCATCACACGCACGATGGCGAACGTTTCCTGCGTCGCGGTTACAACTACGACGACGTGCCCACGCCGGGCGGTATCTCCAACTCGGGCCTGTTGTTCGCCGCCTATCAGCGTGACGTGGACGCGCAGTTCGTTCCGGTGCAGCGCAGGCTCGCGGAATTCGACGCGCTCAATGTGTGGACGACGCCGATCGGTTCCGCGGTCTTCGTGATCCCGCCCGGAGTCGCGTCCGCGGGCGGCTATCTCGGGCAATCGCTGTTCGAGACGTGAGAGGTGTTCGGCGCCCCGGTGGGCGTCGAACATCCCTACCCGACTGATGCCGAGTCAGTGCGCCAGAAGGGTATTCAACCTCTCGTGCGCACCGAAGAGAACTGGACCGGAGCCCGAGTCGAAGCGGACGTGCCGACCTCCACCTACTTCCTCGGCGCCGGTCTGGAAGCCTGGCTGGCCGCCCTGCGCACCGCCGCCGAAGGTTGGAAACCGCGCCGCCACGCCGAACGCAGTGGCGAAGCCGTTGCGGTGCGGAATGTCCTGCCGAGCCGGACGCCGTCTCAGCCTGCGTTGCGGATCTGGGCCAGGAATTCGGTGTTGGTTTCGGTCTGCCTCAGGCCGGTCAGTAGTAATTCGAGCGCTTGTTGCGGATCGCGGCCCGACAGGGTCTTCCGCAGGGATCGAGTGGCGGCGAGCTCATCGGGGGTGAGTAACAGCTCCTCTTTGCGGGTGCTCGATCGGTCGATGTCGATCGCGGGGAACAGGCGGCGGTCGGCCAGGTGCCGATCGAGCTTCAGTTCGGCGTTTCCGGTGCCCTTGTACTCCTCGAAGATCACCGTGTCGGCCAGCGAGCCGGTCTCGGCCAGGGCGGTGGCGATGATGGTGAGTGAACCGCCGTTCTCGATATTGCGAGCGGCGCCGAGGAATCTCTTCGGTGGCGCGAGCGCCCCGGCGTCGACGCCACCGGAGAGGATGCGGCCGGACCCGGCGGCTGCCAGGTTGTAGGCGCGGGCCAGCCGGGTCAGCGAGTCCAACAGCACGACCACGTCGCGACCCATTTCGACGAGGCGTTTGGCGTGCTCGATGGCCAATTCGGCGAGCGCGATATGTTCGCGGGCGTGCTGGTCGAAGGTCGCGGCGGCGACCTCGGCAGGCACCGCGCGGGACAGGTCGGTCACCTCCTCCGGGCGTTCCCCGACGAGTACCAGCATCAGCCGGCATTCGGGATGATTCTTGGCGATGCCGTGCGCGATCGATTGCAGCACGGACGTTTTGCCCGCCTTCGGCGGTGCGACGACCAACGCGCGCTGCCCCTTGCCGATCGGCATGACCAGATCGGTGACGCGTGTGGTCAGCTCGTGCGGCTCGGTTTCCAGCCGCAGGCGGTCCTGTGGATAAAGGGGCACCAAGTCGGCGAAATGCGGTCGCGACCCCGCATTGCCCGGAGGCAGGCCGTTGATACTGTCGACTCCGATCAGCGGTGCGAGTTTCACGCCTTCACGCTTGGATCCCACTGTGCCGGTGACGATATCGCCGCGGCGAAGGCCGTGCTCACGGATCGAGCGCGCAGGCACATGAGCGTCGCGCGGTCCGGGCAGATAGCCGTCGACGTGCAGCGCGGCGTGGTTGTCGGTGATGTCCAGGATGCCGGTGACCGAGGTCGTCCCGGTCTCTTCATCTTTTCTGCGAATTGTATTGTCCTGCATTGTTTTTCTCCTGAGTGTGGGTTCGCGGATGCGGCGCATCGCCGTCGCTGCCGCCTGCTGGGAATGACGTGCGCTGTACGCGCCGACGTGTGGCCCGACCGGATCCATCCGGTCCGAGCGGGTGCCGTGTCACGGCATGGGAGACCGCCGTGGCGAAGGGGGACTCTTGCGGGAGGGAACTGTCACCTACATCCACAAGATGGATTCGCACCAACTGTAGCGGCACTGATGTCAACACGCAATGGTGCCCGCTTGTTCCACTGACCGAATCGGATGACCCTCGGCCATGATCACGCTCGGCGTGGTCGACCTCGACCACATCCTGGCCCGTCTTGTCGCGCACGGCATCGGCCACGATTCGGTGGAGACTACGGCAACGGCGTGCGCCACGTCGTCGTGCTGGATCCGGACGGGAACAGCCTGTCGCTCACCGAGGCGCCCCCGTCGTAAGCCGGAAAGATCAGGCTCTCGCGGCACCGCGGAGCCTGATCTGTCTTGCGCGCTATTTCGGTGCGTACGGGTTGTACTCGTTGGTGTAGAACTTCGTCGGATCGAATGAACCGGTGATCGCGCCGGTATCCCGCAGCCAAGCCTCCCAGCGCAGGAAATCTGCGTCGGTGATGACGCCGTCGGCCGCGGGCACTCCGACCGACAACCAGTACTTCACCGACGAGGCGTCCTCCCCCGATCGCTTTCGCTTCTCGATGATTTCGGTGAACTTCGCGATGACCTGATCACGCGGGGTCGTTTTCTGCCATTCGATGGCTTTGGCCACCCCGTCGACGAAGGCCCGGACACTCTCGGGGTTCTTGGCGATGAAGTCGTTGCGGAAAACGTACTGACCGCCGTTGAACGGGCCGAATTCCTCGTAGTCGGTGAATACCGGACGGAGTCCACCGTTCGCGATCGCCCGCTGCTGGAACTGCCCGCTCAGGGCGGCGACGTCGACCTGCCCGCGCCGAACGGCGTCCTCGGTATTCGGCGGAGGTAACACCACCAGCTGAACCGACTTGATCTGCTGGTCGTCGAAACCGATCTTCTTCAACGCCGTGTGGATATCCGCCTCGGACTGACCACCCAGTGTATTCACTCCGATCTTCTTGTCCAGCAAATCTTTCGGAGTCTTGATCGGGCTGTTCTCGGGAACGTAGAACCCGGTGAACGTCTTCTCGTCGGACCCGTAATAGTTCACCACGGCCGTAATCGGCGCGCCGCCCTGCGCCAGCTTGGCCACCGCGCCCCCGAACGCACCGCCGAAGTCGACCTGACCGGTCGCCGCCGATTGGATGTCCTGCGGGCCGCTGATGGTATTGCCTTGCCACTCGAGCTTCACTTTGCCTTCGAAGAAGCCGAGATTCTCCGCGAGTTCCGGAATGACGACTTGCGAGGCCCAGCCTTGATAACGCAGGACCGGCACGCCGCCGGACGTGCGGACCTCCCCACCGCCGCATGCGGTCAGCAGCATTGCCACCGTTGCCGCGACTATCGCGCCGACCCCGAACCTGCTCCGCGCTTTCACGCTCATACTCTCCTCGCTATCGGCAACGCACCGACGCGTCGCAGTGCAGCGATCGTTGAGCACAGGCAATTTCGTGTCCATGATTGTCTTCGGCGCGATTCGAAAGCGGCGATCCTCACGCTCGTGGCCGCCGACCGGTCGCGGGCGCCTACGATCCGGTCATGGCGGAGATCAGCAGAGAGCGGCGGGACAAGGTCGCGGTCATCACGGTGCACGATCCGGATCGGCGGAACGCGTTGACACCGGAACTGTCCGGACAACTGGCCGCCGCGGTGGCCGAGGCAGAGCATGATACCGGCGTGCACGCGGTGGTCGTCACCGGAACCCCGCCCGCGTTCTGCGCGGGCGCGGATCTCAGCGCGCTCGGCGAGGCCCGTGAACAAGGCCTGCGGGTGATCTACGAAGGCTTCCTGGCGGTCGCGCGGTGCGCACTGCCGACCATCGCAGCGGTCGGCGGCGCCGCGGTCGGCGCGGGACTCAACTTGGCCCTGGCCGCCGACGTGCGGATCGCCGGTCCCCGCGCGCGGTTCGACGCGCGGTTCCTGCGGCTCGGCATTCACCCCGGCGGCGGGATGACCTGGATGCTGCAACGCGCCATCGGGCCGCAACGGGCCGCCGCGATGACACTGTTCGGGGAGATCCTCGACGCCGGGGCCGCCCTCGACGCCGGATTGGCCCACCGGGTGATCGACGGCGATCACGACGCGCTGCTCGCCGCAGCGGTCGAGTTCGCCGCGGCCGCAGCCGACGCACCGCGCGACCTGCTCATCACCACCAAGCGCACCATGCGCCGCACCGCGAATCTCGACGCCCACGCCGACGCGGTCGACGCCGAGATCGTGCCGCAGGTGGCCTCGCTCGACTCCCCCGAATTCGCCGTGCGACTGGCGGCGAAGAAGGCCGAGATCGGCCGATCGAGATGATCTGATCGGGTCTGCTGCGGCAGCGCAGAGGCCGGTCGCCGAGCACAACCCCGGTCGCGACCGATAGCTGAGGAAGGCGAGCTCCGAACCGCCGCTGACCTTGTCGCACTCGAGCGAGAACGGCGAATCCGGTTTGGTGAGCCCGGCGGCGGGTAGCCGCTTCGAGACCGCATAGGGCATGCGCAGCAGTACTTGCTCCGCTTCCTGTGCGACCGACGGTTGGTGCCGCTGACCCGCAGGGCACGGTGCTTCTCGTGCGCGTCGAAGTGTCTGGCGACTACGGAGAGCAACAGGAGGCCCCATGCACTACATCGATGACACCAAACATTTGCTGAGTGACCTCGTGGGGCGGCTGGTCGAGTCGGCGAGCAGCTATTCGAGCAGCCAAACCGTGACCATCGCGCGCCCGCGAGCCGAAGTCGAGCGGTTCTGGCGTGACGCGGCGAACCTCTCCGAAGTGCTCGGCGATGTCGCCGAGGTCAGGTCGACCGAACCGTCGACCTACGAGTGGACCTTGCTCGCCGGCACCGACGGGCGCACGACCTGGAAGACCACCCTGCGCGAGGAGGACGGGCACTTCCGGTTCATCGGCTCCGACGACGAGGACAGCGCCTCCGCCCAAGGCCTCGAAGTCGATCTCGGCTTTCGCGACGCGCCGCGCGATCTGGGCACCGAAGTAACGATGCGGGCGCGGACCCCGCTGCCCGATCTGCTGACCGGCGCGGCCATGTTCACCGCCCTCTATCGAGCCCGAGCCCGGCTGCAGACCGGCGAAATGCCCACCCTCGCCCACAATCCGAGCGCTCGCTCGTCGGCTCGGTGAACAGGAGGAGACATGCGTGCGCTCTGCTGGAACGGCGTCAACGACCTCGCCGTGGAAACCGTGCCCGACCCGACGCTGGTCAATCCGCATGATGTCATCGTGCAGGTCCGGCTGACCACCACCTGCGGCTCCGACCTGCATTTCATCGACGGATATCTGCCCGGAATGCGGGAGGGCGATGTTTTCGGGCACGAATTCATGGGCGAAGTCGTCGAGATCGGACCCGAGGTCGGCTCGACAAAGGTGGGCGACCGCGTCGTCGTCCCGTCCTTCATCGGGTGCGCATCGTGCTGGTACTGCGACCACGAGCTGTATTCGATGTGCGACACCACCAACCCGAACGGTGCGTTGCAGCAACCTCTTCTCGGCTATCCGAGCGGTGGAATCTACGGCTACACCCACCCCTTCGGCGGCTATCAGGGATCCCACGCGGAATATGTCCGCGTCCCCTTCGGCGACGTCAACTGCTTCCGGATACCGGAGGGCATCACCGACGAACAGGCATTGTTCCTGTCCGATGCCGTACCGACGGGCCTGATGGGTGCCGAATTCTGCAACATCCATCCGGGTGACACCGTCGCGGTGTGGGGCAGCGGCGGTGTCGGATTGATGGCCGGGCACACCGCGCGCCTGCTCGACGCCGACCGGATCTTCGTCATCGACCGGTTTCCCGAGCGACTGCGCATGGCGAGTGAGCAGTTCGGCGCGGAGACCATCGACTACACCGCCGTCGACAGCGTCCAGGAGACGCTGCGCGAGAGCACCGGCGGCCGCGGCCCGGATGCCTGCATCGACGCGGTCGGCATGGAAGGACACGGCACCGGAATCCAGCAACTCTACGATCGAGCCAAACAACTCCTACGGCTGGAATCCGATCGCGCGACACCGCTGCGAGAAGCAATTCTCGCGTGCCGGAAAGGCGGCGTGGTCGCAGTGCTCGGCGTCTACGGCCTGACCGACAAGTTCCCTATGGGCGTCGTGACGAACAAAGGCCTCACCATTCGCACCGCACAGCAATTCGGACAGCGGTATGTGCCCCGGATGTTCGACTACATCCAGCAGGGCGACCTCGACCCGTCCTATTTGATCACCCACGACATGCCACTCGACGACGCGGTGTACGGCTACGACATCTTCAAGCACAAGAAGGAAGGGTGCATCCGATCCGTCTTCCGGCCTTGAAGCCGGGTTCCCGGCGGGCCGGACCGGGTGTGCCGCGGACATCGCAGGCCGACCCGCGCCCCTGACCGACCACCCGGAAGCGTCGATCTCGACTGGGAGAGCGCGACTTTCGGACAAAGTCTTGACTCGTTCCAGAAAGCGGACGAGACTTCCGTGCATGCCAACGGCCTCGGAATTCCAGCAGCTGCTGCGAGGAGTTTCGCTGCGTGTGACCCGCCCACGGGTCGCGGTGCTCAGCGCGGTGCACGACCATCCGCACGCCGACACGGAGTCGATCATCCGTGCCGTGCGATCCGCGCTGCCCGAGGTGTCCCATCAAACGGTGTACGACTCGTTGAACGCGCTCACCGCCACGGGCTTGGTAAGGCGGATTCAGCCCTCCGGGTCCGTCGCGCGCTACGAGTCGCGTGTCGGCGACAATCACCATCACGTCGTATGCCGGGGGTGCGGGGTGATCGCCGATGTCGACTGCGCCATCGGCGAGGCCCCGTGTTTGACCGCGTCCGATGACAGCGGTTTCTCGATCGACGAGGCCGAGGTCATCTACTGGGGCCTGTGTCCCGATTGTGTGGAATCACAGGCTTCCCGATCACAGCTGTGATCGCAGCCCACATCACTCATTCAGGAAGGAATGCTGTGTCATCCGATAGCCGCCCGCCCAATCCTGACACCGAAACTCACAGCGCAAGCGAAAGTGAGAACCCGGCGATCCCGTCCCCTACCGCGAAGACGGATCATCGCCCCCGCAGCAACAAGGACTGGTGGCCGGAGCAGATCGATGTCTCGGTGCTGCACGCCCATTCGTCCAAATCCAACCCCCTGGGTGAGGACTTCGACTACCCGGCGGAGTTCGCGAAACTCGACGTCGATGCCCTCCAGGCCGACGTCGCCGCGGTCCTGACCAATTCGCAGGACTGGTGGCCGGCCGATTACGGCCACTACGGCGGCCTGTTCATCCGGCTGAGCTGGCACGCCGCGGGAACCTACCGCATCTCCGACGGCCGCGGCGGCGGCGGTCAGGGGGCCCAGCGTTTCGCGCCGCTCAACAGCTGGCCGGACAACGCCAATCTGGACAAGGCCCGCCGGCTGCTGTGGCCGGTCAAGCAGAAGTACGGCAACAAGATCTCCTGGGCCGACCTGCTCGTCTTCGCCGGTAACGTGGCCTTGGAGTCGATGGGCTTCAAGACCTTCGGCTTCGGCTTCGGCCGCCCGGACATCTGGGAGCCGGAGGAGGTCTTCTGGGGTCCGGAGGACGCTTGGCTCGGCGACGAGCGCTACAGCGGTGACCGTGAACTGGCGGGCCCCCTCGGCGCGGTCCAGATGGGCCTGATCTACGTGAACCCGGAAGGCCCGAACGGTCAGCCGGATCCGGTGGCCGCGGCGCGGGACATCCGCGAGACGTTCGGCCGCATGGCGATGAACGACGAGGAGACCGCCGCACTGATCATCGGCGGCCACAGCTTCGGCAAGACCCACGGCGCAGGCGACGCGGGCCTGGTCGGCGCCGAGCCGGAAGCCGCCCCGATCGAGCAGCAGGGGCTGGGCTGGAAGAGCGCCTACGGCACCGGCAAGGGCAGGGACGCCATCACCAGCGGCCTGGAGGTCGTCTGGACTTCCACGCCGACCCAGTGGGGCAACGGCTTCCTGCAGAACCTGTACGGCTACGAGTGGGAGCTGACCAAGAGCCCGGCCGGAGCCTGGCAGTGGAAGCCGAAGGACGGCGCGGGCGAGGGCGCCATCCCGGATCCGTTCGACGGCCCCGCGCGTACCCCGACGATGCTGACCACGGACCTCGCGCTGCGGGAAGACCCGATCTACGGCGAGATCACCCGTCGCTGGTTGGAGCACCCCGAGGAGCTGGCCGCGGCGTTCGCCAAGGCGTGGTACAAGCTGCTGCACCGCGACATGGGTCCGATCAGCCGCTACCTCGGGCCGTGGGTTCCCGAGCCGCAGCTGTGGCAGGATCCGGTTCCCGCCGTCGATCACGAGCTGATCGACGAGCAGGACATCGCGGCTCTGAAGAGCAAGGTCCTCGAGTCCGGCCTGTCGGTCGCGCAACTGGTCAAGACCGCTTGGGCCTCGGCGGCCAGCTACCGCAGCACCGACAAGCGCGGCGGCGCCAACGGTGCTCGGATTCGTCTCGAGCCGCAGAAGAATTGGGCGGTCAACGAGCCGGACGAGCTGGCCAAGGTGCTGCCGGTGCTCGAGCAGATCCAGCAGAACTTCAACAGCGCCGCCTCCGGCGGCAAGAAGGTCTCGCTGGCCGACCTCATCATCCTGGCCGGATCCGCGGCGATCGAGAAAGCGGCCAAGGACGCCGGGCACGACGTCACGGTGCCGTTCACCCCCGGGCGGACGGACGCCACTCAGGAGAACACCGACGTCGAGTCGTTCGCGGTGCTGGAACCGCGGGCCGACGGGTTCCGCAACTACGTGCGGGCCGGCGAGAAGGCTCCGCTGGAGCGCCTGCTGCTCGACCGGGCGTACATGCTCGACGTGACCGCTCCCGAGCTGACGGTGCTGATCGGCGGCCTGCGTGCGTTGGGCGCCAACTACGGCGGCACCGACCACGGTGTGTTCACCGACCGGCCGGGCGTGCTGACGAACGATTTCTTCGTCAACCTCCTCGACCAGAACACCGAGTGGAAGGCGTCCGAGTCGGCGGAGAACGTCTATGAAGGCCTCGACCGGTCCTCCGGTGCGGCCAAGTGGACGGCCACCGCCAACGACCTGGTCTTCGGGTCACACTCGGTGCTGCGGGCACTGTCCGAGGTGTACGCGCAGGACGACGCCGAGGCGAAGTTCGTGAACGACTTCGTCGCCGCGTGGGTCAAGGTGGTCGAGAACGATCGGTTCGATCTCGCCTGATCCGTATCGGCGAATTCCAGGCCGGCCCGTCGGGGCCGGCCTGGAGTCGTTTGTCACCGATCTGGTGCCGCCCGGATCTACCCGGGTTGCAGAGCCGTGTCGTCGGGCCGGTGCCCGGTGGTCATGTACAGGGTGCGGCGGCCGACCTCGACGGCATGGTCGGCGAAGCGTTCGTAGTAGCGCCCCAGCAGGGTGACATCGACCGCCGCGGCCGTGCCGTTGTCCCATCCCTCGGCGAGGATCGCCGCCAGCAGGTCGCGGTGCAGATCGTCCATGGTGTCGTCGCGCGCGTCGAGATCGGCGGCGTCGCCGGGGTCGGCGGTGGTCAGCACACCGACCGCCGCATCAGCGAGGTCGACCGCCGTCTCACCCATGTGACTGACCAGATTGCGCACCGGCCCCGGGACGGCGTCGGCGGGATGCCTGCGCCTGGCGGTACGGGCGATGTGCTCGGTCAAGGTGCTCATCCGGGTGAGGTCGTCGACCAGCTGCAGCGCGGTCACCACCCGCCGCAGCTCTCCCGCCACGGGAGCTTCGAGCGCCAGAAGCGTGACCGCGGCGTGTTCGGTGTCCTCACGCATCGCGACGGTTTCGGCGCAGTAGTCGATGGTGCGCTCGGCCAGCTCCAGGTCCGCGCCGAGCAGAGCGTCGGTGGCCATCGCGATGGCGTCGCGGTTACGCGCGCACATCACTCGCAGCTGATCGGCGAGCTGCTCGAGGTGATCGTGGAAGCGGGTGCGCACCTTTCCATCATCGCGCGCATCCGTGTCCTGCGCTGCAGGCTCGCGGCGTCGGGCCGGCACAGGCCTCCCCTTTGTCCTGGCGCGCGTCGCGAGATCGCTGGTCGGACAGCCGCGGCGCTGCGGCCCGGCGGCCGGCACTGCCGCCGCGGTCAGCCGCTGCCGACACGGCGAGCACGGTTCCCGGCCAACTGCCGCGAGACCCGCCTAGCGCTGCACGCGGCCGGCTCGTTGCACCTTCCGCGCGGCGAGCACCAGCGGGACCTGCAGCGGAAGACGAACCAGGGCAACCGCTTTCAAGGGCGCCGGGATCCGATCGTTGCGCAGCCAGTCGACCGCCATCTGGATGTTGGCCGGGAACACCGCCAGGAACAACCAGGCGGCCCATCGCCCGCCCCGTCGCCGCGTCCGCGGCGTGACGAGCGCGGCGGCCACGACGAGTTCGGCGACGCCGGAGCCGTGGGTGTACAAGCGGGGCCGACCGGGCAGCTGTGCGGGAATCACCGAGTCGAACGGTCGTGGCGCGAGGAAGTGCAGTATCCCCACGCCGAACAGGAGCGCTGCCAGTCGCCGCGCCGTCGATGCCGCGCCGCGTTCGCCCGCGTCGGCGCGTTCCATTGTCGCCATCACCTCTCACCTTCCGTCAAGCAAACGGCAAACCCGTATCCAGAGATAGAACATCCAGTAACTTAACTGCCTGCCGACACTAGCGCCCTAGGCGCAATTCGTCGATACCTGGCGATTTAAGCGCAAATCACCGTGATACCCCCGAGATCTGAACGACAGACCCCAACCCTATGTCGAGCAGAAGAGAATGACGATTCACATAGTGGTGCGCGAGTAGGCTGTCGTCGGACATGTCGCTGCGGTCGGGCGGGAAGGGGCGGGCGTGGGATTGCCATCAACCGGACCGTTGACGGCGCGCACCGGCGCTGCCGGAACGTGGTGGTCGTGTTGCACGGCCGGGATGTCGATGCCGTGGCGCACCGCGTTCCCGCGTCGCCCCGACGCGGAGTTGCTCGCCTCGATCACGGACGCGGGGCTGCCCCCGGCACGGGCCACAGTTCGATTGACCGCGCTCGTCCACGGTGTGCGACCTGCCCCGGCCTATGGAGTGATCGAAGGGGTTCTGCGGCCGCGCACGGTCGCGATCGCAATGACCAGTTTCCTCGTCGAACACCCGAGAGCTCGTTTCCTGGTCGATCCGGCGATGTGCACCGACGTGCACACCCGGGTCCTGCCGCGACTGCGCCGCCCCTATCGCGAGCTCGTCGCTCCGAGCAAAGCACTTGTCGGACTGGCTGATTCGCTGGCGATGTCGGCCATCCCCGTCGAGCGAGTCGACTTCGCGATCGCGACGCACCTGCACTGGGACCACGTGGCCGGGCTGCTCGATCTACCGGAGTCGCTCGCACTGCGCGCCACCACGGCCGAACTGAAATGGGCGACGAACCCTGCGGCGACCCCGATCGGGGTCGCCGAGTCGCTCGGCACACGACCGACGCCGTCCTTCGACCTGGACGGACCTCCCGTCTTGACCTTCTCCCGCAGCCACGACCTCTTCGGCGACGGCTCGGTCCTGGCGGTGGATCTCTCCGGGCACACCCCGGGCAGCATCGGGCTCGTTCTCGCCGTACCGGACGGTGGCACCGTGCTGCTGGCCGGCGACGCCGTCTGGCGCCGCGAGCAGATCGCACTGCTGCGCGCGAAGCCGCCTCTACCAGGTCTCCTCGTCGACCATGATCGATCCGCGGCCTTCGCCGCCATCCACCGCCTGCACCGCCTGCCCGCCGGGATCGAGGTCATTCCCGCACACGACCACGCGGCGGCGAAGCGATGGGCGCCGTGAGGAACCCGCCTGGACTTCCGGCGATCCGTCGGCGGGGTGTGCGGCGGTTATGAATCTCAGGTCTCACATGTGCCGCCGGAGCGCGCGGCCGACGGCTGTGGCAGCGGCGACGACGACCGGGACCATCAACAGCGCTCGCGGCAAGCCCGCGACTTCGGCGGCGAAACCGATCGTCGGTGGCGCCAGGAGGATCCCGCCGTAGCCGAGAGTGGTCGCCACCGCCACGCCACTTGCGCCCCCGCGGGCCCCCGCGGCCCCCACAGCGAGCGGGAAGAGGTTGGCCAGCCCCAGCCCGGCGAGGCCGAGCCCCGCGAGCGCGAGCGACGGCCAGGACGTCGATGCGACGAGAGTCGTTCCGGCACAAGCTGTTACGCCGCCGACCAGCAGGACATCCGCGGGACCGATCCGGGTGACGAGAGCGCTTCCGGTCAACCGGCCCACCGCCATGGCACCTTGGACGGTCGCATACCCGGCCGCCGCGAGCCCGTCGCTCACGCCCAGATCCGCGCGCAGATGTAGCGGCGCCCAATTGTCCAGACCACCCTGCGCGAAGGCCGCGCACAGCCCGACCACGCCGAACATCACGACGATCCATCCGGAGTGGCCGGCCGCCGCAGGCCCAGCACAAGATTGGGCGCGGGGAATGGGATCGGCGGTCAGCGCCCACCCGGCGGCCGCGGCTGCCACCACCCCCAGCGGAGCCACCGACAGCAGATGCCCGGCCGGCGAGAGGTGTGCGGCGAGTGCCCCGCCGACCCCGGCCCCGCTCAGGCTGCCCAAACTGTTGGCCGCGTGCAGGGCGGGCATCAGCGGACGGTTCAGCGCGGCCACCAGATCGACCGCCACCGTATTGACAGCCACATCGAGTGCTCCGAAGGCCACGCCGAAGACGGTCAGCGCCACCGCGAGTTGCGGCACGGACGTCGCCAGTGCCGGCAGCACGACCGTCGCCGACAGCATTCCGGCGGCCGTGGCCGCCGCCCGCGCCGCACCCCAGCGACGGCAGATCACACCCCCGGCCGACATCGTCGCCACCGCCGCGACCGCCATAGCCGAAAGCGCCAGACCGAGTTCGCCGGGCGCGGCGTGAACGCGGTGCGCCACCGAGGGGATGCGCACCGCCCATCCCGCGAAGACGAACCCGCCGAGCGCGAACAACACCGTCACCGCGGTCCGGGCCCGTCGCAGCGGCACGAAGTCCGCCCGGCGAGTGCGCACAACCACTTTGTTACCAGCCATACGTTTAGACGGTAAGCAATGAAGGCTTTACCGGTCAACAGTTACACTGGTAAACATGTCGGCCACCAGCAGCGCCCCCGGAGATCTGGAGCAGGTCCGGGCGTTCCTGAATACCTGGCGGCTGCCGCACGAGACCCGAAGCCCCGCGGACGATCTCCCTTCACTGATCACGCGGGCCACGGACTGGCGCACCGCCCTACCGGACATCCCGCGCCCCGGTCCCGGCGACCTGGACGAGCTGCTGGCGCTGCGCACCGACCTCCGTGCGGTCCTCGGTCATCCCGCCCCGGCCGAGTTGCGCGCATGGTTCGCACGGCACCCGGTGACCGTGACCGTCGGCGACGAGGTGCAACCGCTGCGCTACCGCCCCGTCGACAGCGGCGCCGCGGCCGTCATCATGGCGATGGTCGCCGCCGCACTCGCCGGGCAGCAATGGGCGCGATTGAAGTCGTGCCCGGACTGCCGCAACGTCTTCTTCGACCACAGCCGCAACCGCAGCCGCACCTGGTGCTCTATGTACGCCGAAACACCCGACGGGCGCGCCTGCGGCAGCATTTCGAAGGTCCGCGCGTATCGGAAGCGCCGTCGTGGCAACTGAACCGGCCTCGATTCATCCCGCGCCGGGTCAGCCGGTGAAGGACTCGGGGCCGAGCCTGCCCCAGGCCACGAACACGGCCAAGGCCAGATAGGCCAGGTTCAGCACGATGAACTCGGCTTCCGCATTGCGGAGATGGGTGACGATCGCGCCGATCATCAGCAAGACCCAGCAGACGGCGGTCACCGGCACCAGCACCGGCGCGATGTCGAGCACGGCAGGCAGGATCAGCCCGGCGGCAGCCAGGATTTCGATGATCCCGAGGGTCTTGACGAAGCCGATGCTCGCGTGTGCGGTCCATCCGCCACCCGGGGACTCGGCCAGTTTATGTCCGGGCACGAACGTCTTGGTGATACCGCCGGCCAGGGCGACCGCGGCCAGCAATCCGGCGGCGATCCACAGAGTGAGGTTCATGGGGTACTCCTCGCTGAGTTCTTCTCGGCGACTCGGTTCGGCAACCGAGTCGCGATCGGTCGTGCACAAGACACCACCGGCTCGGATCCCGTGACACCCCATCTACGTGACGTGCGCCATGACTGCGCTCGTCTGAGCCCAGTTCCTCCCGGCAGTCGCACCGCACGCCCGGTCCGATATTCTCGGATCCACTGCCACTACCCCAGGGGACACATGGTCACGGGATTCCGCTCCACGACACGCACGCTCGCCCGGTTCGCAGCGGGCGCACTGCTGGTCAACGCCGTCCCGCATACGGTCAAAGGCCTCACCGGAGAACGGTTTCCCACTCCCTTCGCGAACCCGCCCGGAGTCGGCCTTTCCTCCCCGATCGAGAACACAGCGTGGGGGGCCGTCAATCTCGTGGTAGGCAGCGCACTACTGCGCGGAGGCCCACGGACGACGGGCGAGAAGGTCGCGACGGTATCCGGCGGCGCGCTGATGGCATTCGGGATTTCCTACTATTTCGGGCACCTCGCGGACCGCCGCGCCGCCGCTCGATGACGTAGACAGAGGCCACGCCCACCTCGGGACGTTCGCCCCGCGCTTACGGGTAGCAGTACCCTCCCGCCGGACCCACCGCCCGAACAGGCTGAGTGCCATGTCTCCCCGGTTCATCCCGCAACGCTCGCCCGGCGGAGCACCGGACCCGGATGCCGCGCCACTGGCGGTTCCCGCAGTGGTGATCGCCTCGATGATGCTGATCGGGATGCTCGCGGCCATCCTGGTGTTGCTGCCGGGATGGGCCCGCGACTACGGCGCGGGCTTGGTGTATCTCGCTGTCCTGATCTATGCCGGTCTCGCGGTCCGGCTGTTGTGGTGGGGCGTGGCGATCCTGCGTACCCGTGTGGCGGACACCGAGGAATAGAACGCGGGAAGACGGCGGCACTCGAGCAGCCTGTGACGCCCCGGGGAGGGGCTCGGGTGCCGTGCGGCCGAGTTCGCACCAGATGCGAGCGAGGGGGACCAAGGACCCTGGGTACCGGGCGGAATGCCCGTAGTCCTTTGGTCCCGCGCCCGGCCACCCCTCAAGTGCTGATCCGCATCGGCACCGCGCCCGACGACGCGGACGTGATCCCGCCGACCCCGCGACGACCGGTCACGGAGATCTTCACCGTCACCGGCTCCGGCTGAACCCGAGACCTTCGTAGCGGCATCCGGCAGGACGCACGCTATGGAACCGCTCCTGGCGGACGTCCGGGTGACCATGGTCCCGTCGGTGCGGGCACGAGGCCTCTCACCGGTCCCGGCTCGGACGAGGAGTCTCGTCGATATGGGACAGAAGACACCGCCGGGCGGGCCTCGCACGGCGATCTGCCCGTGCACGGCCGGTGTCGCTCAGCCCCGTGGTTTCCCGCAGGCACAACCAACCACGCTTCACCCGTGAAAGGCACACCCCATGAGCTACCACCGCGACCCCCTCGCACCCGCGGTACACACCGCACACGAGTGGCTGCGCACTCTCGCCGACGGACTCGCCACCGAGGACCGGCCCTTCGCGCACCGCGCCCTGCGGGCCTGGCTGCACACCGTTCGTGACCGCATCGGTGTCAACGCGGCCGCGCATCTGAGCGCCCAACTGCCCGAACTCCTGCGCGGAATCTTCTATGAGGGCTGGGTTCCCGCGCACGTCCCCGTTTCACACGACGTGCTCTCCTTCCTCGATCAGTTCGCGCGGGAAGCGGGCGTCTCCCGGGACGAGGCCTACGCGCTCGCGGGCGCGGTGACCGACGGGCTGGCCGAGTTGTTCTCGCCCGGACAGCTCGATCACGTGTTCGCGTTGCTGCCGGAGGACTTGCGGGCGGTCCTGCGCGGAACCGACCTCGCGGGTACCTTGCCGGAGAAGACCGCGGTCCGGCCGGCGCAATCGTCTCGCCTCGACGAACTGGACAACCGCCTACGGGCGCTCACCGACGCGGTGGCGGTGCTCGCCCGCAGCCTCGAAGCGGCTTCTGGTGGCGAAGCCACCGATACCGCGCAGGTTGCCGCCGCCCAGCAAGCCCACCGGATTCTGATCGCCGAAGGATTAGCCCGCTCCGAGGCACCCACGCGCTGACCCGATCGCCGGCGGCGGGTCGACTTCCGACGGGTCGCACCGGGCCGCTCCCCCGGCGCCGTAGCGTGATACGTCTTCGCAAATCCGTGATCCGTCGCCGCCCAGCGGCCCTCCCGCGATGTCCATTCGTCCGCGAAAAGGACTTTGGTCCGTACCGAGCCTTCCGCCCCATGCGTAGTGTCGACCACACACCTGCTCCCGGATTGGACACCACCATGATCACGGTGTTTCTGGTCGACGACCACGAGATCGTCCGTCGCGGCCTCGCCGACCTGCTCTCCGACGACCCGGAGCTCTCGGTGATCGGCGAAGCGGGCGACGTCGCCCAGGCGCTCGCGCGCATCCCCGCACTTCGGCCGGACGTCGCCGTCCTCGACGTGCGCCTGCCCGACGGCAACGGCATCGAACTGTGCCGCGATCTGCTGTCCAAACTCGACGATCTGCGCTGCCTGATCCTCACCTCGTTCACCGACGAACAGGCCATGCTGGACGCGATCCTCGCCGGTGCGAGCGGTTACGTGGTCAAGGACATCAAAGGCATGGAGTTGGCCAAAGCCATCAAGGAAGTCGGCGCGGGGCGCTCACTGCTGGACAACCGCGCCGCCGCCGCCTTGATGCAACGACTACGCGCCAACACCGACCACGACGGCCCTTTGGCCGGACTCACCGATCAGGAACGCAAGCTGCTCGACCTGCTCGGCGAAGGACTGACCAACCGCCAAATCGCGCAGCGCATGTTTCTCGCCGAGAAAACCGTGAAGAATTACGTCTCCCGGCTGCTGGCCAAACTCGGCTTGGAACGGCGCACTCAGGCTGCCGTCTACGCGTCGAAACTGCGCTCCCGGCCGCCCGGCTCCAGCATCGACTTCTGACCGTTGGCTACGACATCGCCTCGGACGTTCCGAACCGAGCCCGGCGCGCGCTCCACCTCGGCCCGGATAGTGCTTCCGACCGCATTCCAGCGCGAGAACGCCGCATTCGGTTCCGCTCGGCTTCGCCGTTCATTTCCGCCACGGGGTGAAATATTCTGGAGCAATGGCGAGCAGCCGCGCTGACGGCGTTCCGGGAGCAGCGCAGCCGACCGATTACGAGTCGGCCGATGCCTATTCGGTGCGTGACACCCTCTCGCAATTGCGGCTGCGCGAACTGCTCGGCGAGGTCAAGGACCGCATCGAACAAATCATCGACGCCCGCGACCGGATGGACGGCCTGATCGAGGCCATGCTGGCCGTCACCTCCGGCCTCGATCTCAACCGCACCCTGCGCACCATCGTGCACACCGCGATCTCCCTGGTCGACGCTCGCTACGGCGCACTCGGCGTCCGTGGCCACGACCAGCAGCTCACCCAATTCATCTACGAAGGTATCGACGAACCGACCCGCGAACGGATCGGTGATCTCCCGCAGGGCCACGGTGTGCTCGGTCTGCTGTTCAGCCAGCCCAAACCCATCCGGCTGGACAACCTCGCCGACCACCCCTCCTCGGTCGGGTTCCCCGGCCACCACCCGCCGATGCGCACCTTCCTCGGCGTACCCGTCCGTATCCGCGACGAAGTGTTCGGCAACCTCTACCTCACCGAGAAAGCGGGCGGCCAGCCGTTCACCGAAGACGACGAAGTCATCGTGCGGGCCCTGGCGGCCGCGGCGGGTATCGCCATCGACAACGCACACCTCTACGAGTCCGCCCGCACCCGGCAAGCCTGGATCGAAGCCACCCGCGACATCACCACCGAATTCCTCGCAGGCACCGCGTCCGAGCGAGTCCTGACCCACCTGGTCGAGGCAACGCACCGGCTCACCGGCTCGCAACGGACCTTCCTCGCGGTCGTCCCGAACCCCGAGAGCCCGCCCGAGGAGATCACCGAACTTTTGATCACGCATACCGCGGGCAGCACGGCCGACCAGCGGCCGATCAAGCTTCCACTGGGAGACACCACCATCGGCTCGGCTTTCCGCTTGCGTTCCCCGCAGCGGTTGGACGACGCGCGCCGCGCCGATCTCGGCAAGATCTTCCCCGGCGCCGGGCCCGCGCTCGTGTTGCCCATGCAGACCTCGGACTCCACCGTCGGCGTGTTGGTAGCGCTGCGCGCGGTGGAATCGGCGCCCTATAACGACGAGGTCCTCGCGTTGACCGCCGCCTTCACCGACCAAGCCGCTCTGGCGATGCGGTTGGCCGACGCCCAGCAGCGCATGCGGGAACTGGACATCCTCTCCGACCGCGACCGCATCGCCCGCGACCTGCACGACCACGTCATCCAGCGACTGTTCGCCGTCGGGCTGAGCCTGCAAGGGACCGTGCCCCGCACCCGTGTGCCCGAAGTGCGTGAACGCATCACCGACGCGATCAACAACCTGCAAGACGTGGTCCAGGAGATTCGCACCTCGATCTTCGACCTGCACGGCGGCAGCAGCCACAGCGCGCGGGTGCGGCAACGCATCGAGGAAGCGATCCGGCAGCAGACCGACGCCGGTGACCTGCGCACCTCCGTGCGCATCGCCGGTCCCCTCTCGGTGATCGATCCGGAGCTGGCCGATCACGCCGAAGCCGTTGTGCGCGAGGCGGTCAGCAATACCGTGCGCCATTCCGGGGCGGAGTCGGTCGCGGTCGAGATCACGGTGGCCGACGACCTGACCGTCGTCGTCGAGGACGACGGATGCGGCGTGCCCACCGATGTGACGCCGAGCGGACTGGCGAACCTGGCTCGGCGCGCCGAGGAGGCGGCCGGAACTTTCACCGTCACGGCCGGTACCGGCCCGGATGGGAGCACAGCGGGCACCCGGTTGTGCTGGCGAGTGCCGCTGCGCTGATCGTCGATGGCCGCTGTGGGCTTCCTAGCCACCAGAGAGGCTGGTCAAGCCATTGTCGTTGTTTCCGCTCGATTACTACCGGAACCCCCTCAGTGCTCACAAGCCTCGTAAGTAGGGCGGGCGCGAAAGTCGCTACTGTGTAACAAGTTTTGGACATTCGACCGATAGGGACTCGGGTGCGGTGAGCGCGCTCATCTCGAGTTGGAGGTCAACTATGTCGCAGTGGAGGAGAAGTCCGCGCACCGTTCGGCAGTCGGTCCTGCTGGCCGCAGTCGCCGGGACGGTGGCACTTGCTCCGGCCGCGCTTGTCATACCGGCATTCGCAACCCCTGACCAAACCCCGGTTACTATCGCACCCGTCGCCACCGCGCCCGTGACGACGGTGCCGCCGGTGACCACCGCGCCGCCGGTCACCACCGTGCCCCCGGTGACCACCGCTCCGCCGGTGACGACCACACCGCCGGTCACCACTGTTCCGCCGGTAACGACCGAACCGCCCGTAACGACCCCGTCATTTCCCAAACCTGCTGAGCCGGAGGACCCCTACGGCCCCGACGGCTTCGATTTCTGGGGCTACGACCGGTGGGGTTACGACCGGTGGGGATACGACCGCTGGGGATACGACCGACAGGGCTACAACGCACAGGGCTACACCTCGCAGGGCTGCGCCCGCTCCGGCGAGGACCGGCCCGACGCCGACCGGCTGGCCTGCGAACTGCGCAGGGCGCGACCATCCACCGGCAGCGCGGGCAGCTGAACCCGCACACCTGCTGAACACCTCCCACATCGACTCGTGGCGCAGAGGACCGCACCGCGGGTCGATGTGCGTGGCCGGTCGACCGGCGCACAGGGCTGGGTCGCCGACGTCGTTCATGGCGGCCCGGTGCAGGAAAGTGGTGCTCGGGTTGGAGAATTGACAAACCAGTTAGAGAACCACGCACCGCGCCGCGTCAAATCGATTGCGGGCTACGGATCCACGCGGCCGACAGTAACCAACCCAGAGCTTCTGGTGTAACCCAACCGGACACCTCAGTCATCGAAACGGGGTCCGCACGACCAAGCGGCACTGCCTGTCCGCGCGGTTCTCATCCTCGCTATGGCGGCGGCCGAGCTGATGAGCCGCTCATCAGCCTAATCGAACTCGGTCGTGACGCCAGCGTCACTTCTGATATGAAACGGTGTGAGCACGAAACGGAGTGAGGGCTTCACCGAAACCCTCCGCAACCGTTCACTTCAAGAGTCCCGATTGGATCCACAAGTCCGGGACGGGGTCACCAGAGCCATTCGATGAGGCGGGCGCCGAGTTCCTGGAGTGCGCCGTTGGCGAGCCAGACGGTGGCGGTGGCCGCGGCGGTCAGCGCGGGGGTGCGGGCGCGGCGCCACCACCGGCTCGCCCGGCCGGGCTGGGGTTCGGGCTGGTGGTTGGTGGTGTCGGTCATCGGTGCGGGCTCGCTTCCGGAGGAGACGGATTGGTGTCCTGACAGGAAGCGCCGTGAGTTCGACGCCATACCACGCGGCGGGTCCGCTACCGTGGGTGAAAACGCATGTCGTGGACAGTTTCTCACTCATCCGAGTCGAGTCGAGTCGGCGACGAGTCGGGGAGGGAGACACCGCCGTTGGCCGAGGGCGTAACCGGGCGACAAGGCGATTCGGCACGAGCACGCTTCGTCGCCGAGCTGGCCGCGCTGCGGGGACGATCGGGATTGACCGCACACGATATCTCCGCCTGGATCCACAATCGGAAGCACCGGAAGGTGGCGGCGTCGACGATCAGCGACTGGCTCAAGCCACAGCCAGTGATCCCCCGCACCGACGAGAAGTTCGTCCTGGTCATCGAATGCCTGCACGTCGCGGGATCCCAGCAGTGGACCCCCGCGGCCCTCGAGCGCTGGAAACGATGGCGGGCGGCCGCATACACCGAATCACGGTCGGGCGCGCAGCAAACTTCGGAAGGCGACACCGGCGCCGCAGCCGCCGAGCCCAGCGGCGTCAGCCAGGACGACGACGGCGGCGGCCCGGCCGCGGTGGTCGTGGGCCTAGTGCCGCAGAAACCTGCCCATTTCGTGTACCGCCAGCAGTTCCGCGACTTGGACCAAGGCTTGGCCCACGGTCGGGTCGCGGTGGTGGTCACCGGGATGCGTGGGGCGGGCAAGACACAGCTGGCCGCCGCCTACGCCCGCCAGGTCCTCGACCACGAGCGCGGGCTGGTCGGATGGGTGAACGCCGAGACCACTGACACCCTGTACACCGGGCTGGCCGAGATCGCCGACCATCTCGGTGTCGCCGCTCCCGATGGGGATCCGGTGAAGTCCGCGCATCGGCTGCGCGACCATTTCAACAACCATCCCGACCGGCACCTGCTGATCCTCGACAACGCCACCGACCCCGACCGACTGCGCGTCGTGTTGCCCACCCGAGGCGGCACCCGAGTCGTGATCACCACCACCGACCAGGCCATGACACGCCTGGCCGACGTCACCGTCGACGCCGGCACCGGTTACACCACCGACCAAGCCCACACCTACCTGCGTGCGGCCACCGGCATTCTCGACGACCCCGACGGCGAACAGCAACTGGCTGAGGAGCTGGGGGGTCTGCCGCTGGCACTGGCCGCCGCCGCCGCCGCGATCAACCCGCCCTATGGGCCCGCTCTGACCTACGACGCCTACCTGACCAGGTTGCATGTACAGCCGCTGCCACGAGCATTACGACGCCGTGACGGAGCCGACCACCCTCAGTCGGTGGATCAGGCGATCACGCTGTCGATCCGTGCCGCCGAAACCTCTACCGGCGACCGTGAACTCGACACCGTTGTGGCATGGCTGCTCGGGCTGTTTGCCGTGCTCTCGGCTTCGGGTGTCAAGCGGGCTCTGCTCACCCACCCCGACCCGTCACTGGACGAGCTGGTCGATGACGCGATCGACCGTTGCGTACAGTACTCGCTGCTGAGCTGGTCCACCGACAACACCGCCCTGTCCACCCACCGGCTCACCGCTCGTGTCCTGCGCGAACGAGCCCATGACACCGACACCGAGGCGACCCTGCTGACGCACGCGTTGGAGGTGATCGAGCCGCGACTGTTCGACAGCAGCGAGGCCTGGGCACGGCGGCTAGAGGGTGCTCATCTGGTCGATCAGATCCAATCTCTCCACGCCGCAGACCTGCCCATCGGCACCCACACATCTACCCAGTTTCTGGCCGCCCTCTGCTGGGCCACCGCCCAGCTCACTCGTGCCGCCGACCTCGCCCGGGCCATCACGCAGGCCCGCCACACCCACACCTGCCACCAACAGATCCTCGGCCCTGACCACCCTGCAACTCTGACCACCGCCAACGATCTCGCTCACGCCTACGAGTCGGCGGGCCGGGTCGCCGAAGCGATCGCGCTGTTCGAACAAAACCTCGACGACCGCATACGGGTACTGGGCGCCGGCCACCCCCACACTCTGATGTCCCGCGGCAACCTCGCCACCGCGTACCAGTCGGCAGGGCGGCTCACCGAAGCCATCCCGCTGTACGAGCAGACCCTCGCCGACTTCGAGCGGGTCTTCGGCCCCGATCATGTCCGCACCTTGACCACCCGTAACAACCTCGCCAACGCCTACCAGTCGGCGAGGCGGGTGGCGGCGGCCATCTCCCTGTTCGAGCGGAACCTCATCGAGTCCGAGCGTGTCCTCGGGGCAGACCATCCTGACACCTTGATCTCACGCAACAACCTCGCTCGCACCTACCAGTTGGCGGGCCGGGGCGAGAAGGCGATCCCGCTGCACGAACAGAACCTGACCAAGCGCATCCGGGTCCTGGGCGCGGATCACCCGGACACCTTGGGTTCGCGCAATAACCTCGCCCTGGCATACGAGTCGGTGCGCCGGATACCCGAGGCGATCTTGTTGCACGAGCGAAACCTCACCGAATACGAGCGTGTCCTCGGGGCAGACCATCCTGACACCTTGATCTCACGCAACAACCTCGCCGCCGCCTACCGCTCGGTGGGTCGATTGGACGAAGCGATCTCCCTGTACGAACAGGCCCTTACCGAGTTCGAGCGAGTACTCGGAGTAAACCACCCCAACACCCTGCTCTCCCGCAACAACCTCGCCCGGGCCTACGAAGTGGCGGGACGTCTCACCCAAGCCATACCACTGTTCGAGCAGAACCTCACCGACTACGAGCGTGTCCTCGGGGCAGACCACCCTGACACCTTGATCTCACGCAACAACCTCGCCGCCGCCTACCAGTCAGCTGACCGGTTGGAGGAGGCGATCCCACTCTTCGAGCGGAACCTCACCGAGTCCGAGCGAGTACTCGACGCAGACCATCCCGAAATCGTCCATGCCCGCGGCAACCTCGCCCTTGCTTACCAGTCGGCAGGACGGATTGCCGCCGCGATTCCGCTCTACGAGCAGATTCTCATTGAGCGCAAGCGAATGCTCGGGGCAGACCACCCCGGCACCATGGCACTGCGTGATTTTCTTGCCGTGATGCGAATTTGGGTCGGGACGAAGTGAAGACCGACCACCCCGAAATCGCATGACAGGGCGCGATGTTGGGTACATCCCATCTCGTCGTTCCGCACCAACCTGCCCGCCCTCGTCGAGTAGGGCGCCTTTCGGCTGCTGGCTACAGTGACTGGGGACGGTCCGCTCTCCGCGACCTGGCCTACGAGGCGGAGACCAATCCCCTCGGCCGGGCCTCTTCGAGACGAAAGACGGTGTCTTGATGGCAGAGTCCGGCGACGCTCACGATCCCCGGGACCGACTTCGCGTTGCGGTTCATCACCACCGGGACCCAGACGCACGGCCAGCTGCTGGTGACCGAGCGGTGGCGCCCGTCTGGGGTGGTCCACAACGACTGCCCGGACATCCTGCGGTGGCGAGAGAGGCCTGGCCGCCCAGCAGGCGGCGGATCTCCTGGTCCGGATACGGGGTGCTCCGGCTGTCCTGCTGGAAGGCACGTGTGAATGCGGACATCGCCGCGGCGATCGGCGCGTGCCGGGTGAGGACCGTGGCGGCCTCCGCACCGATGCCCTCCGGCGGCTTGCCCTCGGCGATGGCACGCACCATCGCGGCGCGTGTCTCCCGGTCTTCTCGCCGGAGCCCGTACAGGGCGGTGACCAGCCAGTTCACCAGGTAGGTGGCGGTGAAGCCGCGGTCGTAGCTTTGGCTTCGGTCGAAGAACGCGGCCTCCTTCGGCGAGAGGTCGAACCCGCAGGAGAGTGCGAGGCCGTAGTCGCCGAAGTAGATGCGTCGACCGTCGGTCAGGATGTTCTCGAAGTGCGCGTCGAGGTGCAGCAGCCCACGGTTGTTCATGAATTCGGTGCCGGCGGCCAGTTCCCGCTCCACCATGGCGCAGGCCCGGTCGGCGGCCTCGTCGCCCGCCTCGATCTGGGCGTTCAACCACTCGTGCAGGCTCTGCGGGATGTACTCCAGGAACAGCGCGATGCTCGCCGAAGAATCCTGCAGGGCCTCGATCCGGTGACGTACCTGTGGTCGGCCGTCCCAGTAGGCGACGGCGCGGTCGATGTCGGCGAGTTCCTCCGGGAGCGGCGTCGTGTCCGGCAGCACCCGCCAGTGATACATCAGCGGGAAACCCTCGTGTTCGGCGGCGAGCACCCAGTTCGTCGTCATGACGTGCACCGCGAGCTCGCGCCAGGCCCCGAAGCCCGGCCCGCCGATCAGGCCGACGCCGAAATGGCAGAAGAGCGGCAAGTCGAACAGGTTCGCCGTGGACCGAACGTGCTCCGGCTGCCGTTCCAGGTCGGTGAGGGGCACTCGCTTCACGAAGACCGGGGATCCGGCGACCTCCAGCAACGCCGACTTCCCGCCGATACCAGCGCCGATCGGCGCGGCCGCATCCACAAGCTCGCGCAACGCGTGATCACTGTGCAGCGCCAGGGCCGTGGAGACGGCGCTGTGAGCGCGCAGACGCGCCGAGCGCGACATTTCGTGGGTCGTCGCCGCGTCGCGGGGTATCGCCGCATCAGGTGAACAGGACGTCACTGCGTCAGGGCAGTTCGCTTCGGCCTCCACGTGGGCGCCGACCTCGATTCAGCCATGGCCACGCGGTCATGCCGGCGGCCGCCGGAGCGGGCGGGAGGTCGGTCCGGGGCCGCACCCGACGGCGGTCCCGGCTTGTCCCCCGGAACCGCACTCTACGTTACGACCCCCACGCGACGACTCCACGTAGTGAGAGACGAGGCGTCAGGCGTCGGCCTGAAGCTAAGGGGCCGCTGGCTTTCGGCATTCTGCCGACCCGTAGAACGCTAGTGCCTTGTCCAGGTGGGTCGATCGGGTAATCGGGGTGTCGGGTTGCTGGTCTGCTCTATCGGCAGCGATGCTGCTGGTGGAGGTGGTGTTGTGGCTCGTAAGCCAGAGGTGTTCGTCCGGCCGGTGACCCCGGAGGAAGGCCGGAAATTGCAGCAGATCACCCGCACGAGCAAGCAGCCGGTGCGGGTGCGGCGCGCGATCGTGGTGTTGGCATCCGCGCAAGGGCAGCCGGTGCGGTTGATCTGTCGGTTGATGCAGGTATCGGAAAGCTATGTGCGTCAAGTGATTCGGGACTTCGACGACAAAGGGTTCGCGGCATTGGACCCAAAATGGAGAGGGGGCAGGCCGAGGGCGACCGATCCGGCGACGCGTGAGCGGATCGGTCAGATCGCCCGGTGCTGCCCCCGTGACCTCGGATGGCCGTTCTCGACCTGGAGTTTGTCGAAACTTCGGGATATGTTGCGTATCAACCAGATCGCGGATATCAGCCGCGAGACCCTGCGAAAGATCCTGACCGACCAGGGCATCTCCTGGCAGGCCACAAAGACATCGAAGGCCGGTAAAGACCCGGAATTCGCCGCGAAGATGGCCCGGGCCCTGGGCCTCTACGACAACCCGCCCGACGATGGGCGCGTGGTCTGTGTCGACGAATTCGGGCCGCTCAACTTGCAGCCGCGCGCTGGTCGCGGCTGGCATCCCAAACGGACCCCGAAGCGGCTGCGGGCGACCTACCACCGCACCCAGGGCGTGCGGCATATGTTCGGCGCTCTCGACCTGGCCACCGGGCAGATCTACTACCGAATCCGTGATCGCAAGCGATGGAAGGAGTTTCGGGCGTTCCTGCAGAGTCTGCGGCAGCGGTGGCCGGGCGAGAAGCTGTATGTGATCGTGGACAACTTCTCCCCGCACAAGCGCGCGGAGGTCAGTGACTGGTGCGTGGGCAACGATGTCGAGCTGGTGTTCCTGCCGACCTATTCGAGCTGGTCGAACTGGATCGAGTGCGAGTTCGCCGCCCTGCGCTACTTCGCGCTCAACGGCACCGACCACCGCAGCCACGGCGAGCAGGACGACGCGATCGGCGCCTACATCCGCTGGCGCAACCAGCACGCCCAGCCCAAGCGAGACTTCGCCGTCAACTCCAAGATCCGGCTGCCAGATTACCTACCGTACGTTGCTTGACGGGCGCTAGATAAATTGCTGCGGTAATCGGACTCGGGTCGACCGCGGGTGTGTTGACACCTGCCCTACGGTTCTCGACGGCGCGCCGGGCTGGAACGAACAGCGGAAACGAACGCAGCTGCGCCGCTCCAGGCGGGATCGATGACCATCTCGTATTCGGTGCTGTCCAGCACGTCGATCCTCAGCACGGTGGTGCTGTTCTCGTCGGTCGCAACGATCAGGCCGTCGATCATCTGGTCTATACCGTCGGCGAACTGCTGGATTCCATTCCAATCAAATGTGGCTGCCCCGGCCGCCACCACGTCCTGGAACTCGGCATAGGTCATGCCGGAGGGGAATCGACCGATCCCTTCGAAGTCCTCGACCCTCCACCGCAAGCTGTTCGGCTGGAACAACCCGAGCACATCGTGCAGGGATACCAGCATTCGCTGGGAGGTCCACATGGGGATCTTTTCAGTGATCATTCAGGCATCCTCAACGGCACGGCAGGACCGCGTTGCGGTCTGATGCCGGGAAGGCTACGACTACACGGGCAAGCTGACACCCGATTTACCGACGCAACCTTTCTGGACATGGCACTAGCTGTGCTGTCTCATGAGGTTGGTTCCACGGTGGTGATCTCGAACGTCAACTGTCCGAATGCGGCACCGCTCACGTGCCCAGCCGCCCCTGATCCGTTCGAATCCACTCCGAGGTTCCGTCCGGGTGACGATGGAACTCCCAGGCGGTATAGTCGCCATCCTTCTCCACCACCTTGACGTGATCGGCGAAGCCGTCGTGATCGACGTCGGTCCACACCTGCATGGCATCGTCGCCGGTGATGGTCATGCTGTCGAGCAGACCGTCTTGGTCGATGTCCTGGGTGGGATGGTGCAGCTCGACCGCGCCGAGGCCGCCTAATTCGGAGTGCGCGTCGATATGCGGTAGATCCAGGCCAGGCAGATCACCCGACGTGACCATGTCCCCTGCTTTCGGGCGCCATGCCTTCGAAGAACTTGGCCAGCATCGGCCCAGAGTATCGAGGTCTTGGCCGCCATTCAATACCTTGTACCACTGGTCGCCGAATTGGAAGCCAACCCAGGCCAGCTGCGAAGGCATGGCCAAGGCCCGCCGAGGGCGCCTCAAAGGCAAACAACCGAAACTGCCACTCGCAGCACGCAAGACGATCCATCGCCGCTACCTCGACGACGACGCGAGCCTGGCCGACGCCGCCCCGGACCTGACGCTTGCCCCCGTTGCGACTAACCCCGCCACCACCCGGCCCGACGGTTGGAAGAGGCAGGCGGCGCCTGCACGCTCTACCTCGTGCCGGGCGGCTACCACGGATTCGATCTGATCGAGCGACGAACTCCGATCGCCCGCGAATTCCACCGTGCCCGGATGGCCGCGCTCGCCGCCGCGTTCACCGCCGACCGACACCTCAGGTGAACGCGCGCAGGCAACAGGCCCGGCCGCTGCCCGAGCACCGAGGTAGCGACAAGCCGACCGGTGATGTTCCCCCGGTTTCGTGGAGTCGAGATGCTGGACTTCAGGCCACGGGTTGGATGGACGGTTGCATCATTTCGTACTCGATCGGAGTCCGCA
>NZ_JBHVDM010000051.1:0-48203 GCF_042802775.1 Nocardia sp. NPDC057455
CGGTTCATCCGCGGCCGGGAATTCGTCATCGGACAGCTCGTCGTCTGGTGGGTCGGTGGGGAATTCGTCGGCGCACGGTTCGTCGTCTGGTGGGTCGGTGGGGAATTCGTCGGCGCACGGTTCGTCGTCTGGTGGGCCGGCGGGAAACTCGTCGGCGGGTGGCTCGCCCTCGACCGGCGGATCGTCGAGCGGGCGCCCGGGCGGCACGTCATCGGCGGGTGGGCACGCGGGCGGGAACTCCTCGGGCGCTTCGTCCTCCGGCGGATCGCGGGGCCGTTCCGGTTCGGTCGGTGGGTCGTCGGGCGGGTCGTCCTCGGGGGGTGCCGCAGGCGCGGGCGGCGGTGGATCCCGCGGTCGGTAGCGGCGACGACGCGGAGGGTGAATCGGTCAGCGCGCGTGCGGGTCTCGGCGCGCCGGAATCGCCGACGGGTGCGACGACGCCGAGGCACAATGGGTTGATGGCTTCCGGGGGTCCCCAGCTGATCGCGCTGGACGTGGACGGGACGCTGCTGGATACGGGAACACCGATCAGTACGCGGGTGGTCGCGGCGGTGCGTGCGGCCGTGGCAGCGGGTGCGCATGTCGTGGTCACCACGGGACGCACGTTGCTGACCACCCGGCCGGTGCTCACCGAACTCGGCTTGCTCGAAGGCCATGCCCTGTGCTCGAACGGCGCCGTGCACATCGACGTAGCCAGAGGAGAACCGGTCGCGATCCAGTCGTTCGACCCCGCACCGGCGATCACCGCATTGCGCGCGCTGTTCCCCGCGATGATCTTCGCGGTGGAGAAGGTCGGCATCGGTACCTGGGCCACCGGAGCCGGTCCCGGCGAGTTCCCCCTCGGTGAGTACCTGCTCGTCGACCACCACGAGCTGAGCAGCGAACCGACCCCGCGACTGAACGGCTGGCTGCCGGACGGTTCGCTGGAAGAGATGCTGCTGGCGCTGCGCTCCCTGCAAGTGCCGGGTGCGAGCTGGGTGCACGGCGAGTTCGGGCCGTGGCTCACCGTTTCCCGGCACGGCGTGTCGAAGGGGTGGGCGCTGGAACAGCTTCGCATCGCCCTCGGTGTGCCGGACGAGGCGACGCTGGCCATCGGCGACGGCTACAACGATCGGGACATGCTGCGCTGGGCGGCGCATTCGGTCGCGATGGCCAACGCGCCGACCGACATTCGCGATCTCGCGGACGAAGTGACCGGACACGTCCTCGACGACGGCGTCGCCACCGTTCTGGAACGCTGGTTCCGTCCGTGAGGTGACCGCGACATTCTCGGTCGCGCGTCGAAGGGGCCACGCATCGGGAGGCATGGCGCTGGGCTCTCGGCTTCGCCCCGGCGCCACACCGTCCACTTCTTCAGCCTAGGCCGGACCGGTTTCGGCGAGGACCGCGAGATAGTGCGGGTTCGACATCAAGCCGAGGACGTTGCCGAACGGATCGACCACCGCGGCGGTGACGAAGCCCTCGCCTTCGCCGCGCGGGGTGATGGGGTCGTAGACGGTCGCGCCGAGTTCCAGCAGCCGGTCGAAGGTCGCCCGCAGGTCGTCGACGTGCCAGTTGACGATCGCGCCGCCGGGCGCGTTGCGCGCACCGGCCGGGGCGTAGGCGCGGTTCACGATACCGAATTCGTGCTGGTAGTCGCCGATACGGAACTCGTAGTAGCCGTTGGGAACGTGATAGTAGGGCTCGGCGCCGAAGAACTCGGTGTACCAGTCCTTGGCGGCCTCCAGGTCGTCGGCGTAAAAGGTGCTCGTCGCCATTCCGCGCAGCATGATGGTTCTCCTTCGAGTCGTTCTCGATCGTGCTTGTGAAACCATCATCCGAGCAAAAGTGCGCACCGAATGAGCACTTCAAACGGCAGAATTGTGCGCATGCGAGCAGACCGGTTGGTGGCGATCCTGCTGATGATGCAGACCCGTGGACGGGTGACGGCCGCGCAGGTCGCTGCGGAGCTGGAGACCTCGGTCGCCACCGCGCGCCGTGATCTCGAGGCGCTCTCGGCGGCCGGGGTGCCGGTGTACCCGCAGCCAGGGCGCGGCGGCGGCTGGTCGCTGGTGGGCGGTGCGCGCACTGATCTGAGCGGGCTGACGGCGGGGGAGGCACGGGCGTTGTTCCTTCTGGCCGGTCCCTCCGCGGGCGCGGTGCCGGAGGCCAAGTCGGCGCTGCGCAAGCTGGTCCGCGCGCTGCCGCAGACTTTCCGGGGCGATGCGGCGGCGGCTGCCGATGCCGTGGTGATCGATCCGGCGCGCTGGGGGGCGACCGATCGCGAGTTGCCGCCGGTGGTGTCTACGCTGCAACGAGCTGTCGTGCAGCGCACCAAGGTGCGGCTGCGGTATGCGAACCGCACCGGCGAGCGATCCGAACGTCTCGTCGACCCCTGGGGTCTGGTGGACAAGGACGCCGTCTGGTACCTGGTCGCGGGAACCGAGCGGGGACAGCGGACCTTTCGCGTCGACCGGATCGCCGAGGCGCAGCTGACCGGCGAACCGGCCCACCGCCCGGACGATTTCGATCTCGCTGCCGCCTGGGCGCAAGTGGTCGAGGAGATGGAGCGGCGGCGCGCGACCACCGCCGCCACCGTGTTGATCTCCGAGCGCCTGCTGCCGATCCTGCGCGACCAGCAGGGCAGGAACTGCGTCGTGGACGGCCCGGCCGACGACGGTCGCATCCGCGTCCGGGTCACCGCCCCCACCGCCTGGATGCTCGCCCAGCAACTGGCCGGCTGGGGCGCCTCGATCGAGGTGCTCGGTCCCGCCGACGTCCGCGCCGAGCTGGCCCGCCTCGGCGCCGAACTGCTCGAACGCTACGGACGGGACGATGCGCCCGGCGCGGCATCGTGACCGATCCGGCGGAACAGAGCATGCCTCTCGGCCCGTGAGCCCGGCCGACCACCCCGGCACGCAAAGGTCCGGGGGTCGCCGGGCCGTGACACGGACCGATGTGCACCGTCGAGGTGCGCCGTCCCCTCGGACCTGCTCGGTCTGCCGGGACAGTGGGCGTGGCGCGTACGTCGAGATGCTCCGCGATCCCTTCGCCGCTGAGAGATCGGACCTTCCGTCACCCCCCGAGGCGGGACTACCGCATTCTCGAGCCACTCGATCGACCACCGTTCGACACGTGGTGGCGGCGCCAGTCGCCTCCACCACGTCTTTCCGGATCAGCGCGGCGCGAGGACGTGGCCGGCCAGGGTACGGACCATGTCCGAGGCGAGTACGGCGTGGCCGCTCATGCTGAAGTGGATGAGGTCGGCGCTCATCAGGTCTGGCCGCAGGCGCAGCGGGTGATCCCAGAGTTCGAGCAGCAGCGCGTCGTAGCGGGCGGCCAGCTCGCGGGTCAGGTCGTTGAGCTGGGCCATCCGCTCGCGCATCGGACGCATCGGCGCCATGCGCTCGACGTCCCAGACATCGGCCAGGGTGAAGGTGACCACCTGCGCCCCGGTGCGGGCCAGTGTGGCGAACATCGTGTCCAGGTTCGTCCGCAGTTCGGTGAGATCGCCGCCGGGCAGGAACAGGTCGTTGCCGCCGCAGCTGAGATGGACGAGGTCGGGCCGGAATTCGAGCACGGCGGGCAACTGTTCGGCCAGAACCTGGGCGGAGGTGGCGCCGATCCGGCCGGTGTTCAGGTAGGCCAGGCCAGGGCGGACCGCGGTGAGCACGGCCGCGACGCGGTCGGCCCAGCCCACCGGTTGGTATCCCGGGCTCGGGTCGCCGACGCCCTGCGCGATGGAGTCGCCGAGCACCGCGTAGCGCTGCCAGGGGGCGTCCGCGAGCAGGCGGTGCTGTTCCGCGGGCGGCAGCAGCAATGGATCGTTGGCTTCGATTCGAATATCGTTGTCGCTCACTATATCTCCTAATTGTCGGTGGAGAATGACGGGGTTCGGACCGGCAGGGCCGCCAGGCAGGCGGCCACGGCGGCAATGCCCGCGCACACGGCGAACAGGGTGTGGAACGCGCCGAGCGGATCGTCCGGACGCGCCGCGAACACGGCGGCGAGTACGGCCACGCCGAGCGCTCCGCCCACTTGCCGCGCGGTCAGATTCATGCCGGTCCCGGCGGCGAACCGTTGAGGCGGAAGCGAACTGGCGGCCGCGGTGCCGAGCACCGTGACGACGAAGCCGATGCCGCCACCGCCGAGCACCCCGGCCGGAATCCACGCCGACCACAGGTTCGGCGTGGCCCCGAAGGCGTCGGTGCTCATCCACGCGGTGCACGCGGCGAACATCGCCGCACCGAGCACGCCGAGCCATCGCCTGACGACGGGCGAGCCGACCCGGCCCGCGACGGTCGCCGTCACCATCGACGCCACCGCTCCGATGGTCATCGCGCCCGCGGAACCGAGCACCGAGTAGCCCCAGATCGCGTCCAGGAACAGCGGTCCCGACAGCAGCCAGGCGAACATGGCGGCGCCGAAGACGAACGAGGTCGCGTTGGCCAGCGCGTACGACTTGCTGCGCCACAGCTCCACCGCGATCGCGGGATCGTGGTGGCGCGCCGAACGGGCGAGCGCGGCGACCACCAGCAACCCGCCGCCGATCAGCGCGGTCAGCGTGCCCATCGACGTCCAGCCCCAGCGCTGCCCCTCGGTGACGCCCGCGACCAGCCCGCCGAGGCCCAGTGCGACCGCGACGGTGCCGATCGGATCCGGCAGCCCGCCACCGGAAGGACGGCCGTCCACGGCCGGAATGCGTGCCGCCGCCACGATGAGCAGCAGCGCCACCGGCACGTTGATCACGAAGACCGCTCGCCAGTCGAATCCTTCGACCAGTGCGCCACCGAGCGCGGGACCGACCACCGCGGCGAACCCGCCCGCGGCCGACCAGGCTCCGATGGCCGCGCCGATCTTCTCCCGGGGTGTGGCGGCGAGCACCAAGCCGAGCGCGGACGGCACCATCAGCGCCGCCGTGCCGCCTTGCAGAACCCGGCCCGCGATGAGCCAGCCCGCCGTCGGCGCGAGTCCGCACAGCAGGGAGGTGAGGGCGAAACCGGCCAGCGCGCCGAGGAACAGTCTGCGGCGTCCGAGCGCGTCGGCGAAGCGTCCGGCCGGGGTGAGCAGTGCGGCGAAAGCGACCGCGTATCCGCTGACGACCCAGGTCAGCGAGGTGGTGGCCGTGCCGGGGTAGTCCCGGGCGATCGACGGGAAGGCGATATTGACGACCGAGAGGTCGAGAAAAGCGATAAATGCCGCGCCGCAGGCGATCAGCAAGGTGCGGGTGGCCGCGGGCGCGGTCGACGGACTGTCGAGCCGCACGGACGCGTCGGTCATGAGAAGTCCTTAGAAGCGGGGAAATAAAACGCACGATCGTTCGTTCACTTAAAATACGACCATACGTTCGTATGTGCAACAGTGGAGTGGAAGAATGAGCTCATGACCGAGTCCGTCACCACGGGCGGCCCGCCGCCCGGCACCGATCAGCGCTTGGCCAAAGGCGCGCGGGCGCGGGCGTCGATCGCGCGCCGCGCCGCCGACGTGGCGTCCGTCGAAGGACTCACCGGCATCAGCATCGGCCGATTGGCCACCGATCTGGGCCTGAGCAAGAGCGGCATCGCCACCCTCTTCGGCAGTAAGGAGAGCTTGCAGCTCGCGGCGGTGAAGTGCGCGCGGCAAGTGTTCATCGACGAGGTCATCACGCCGAGTCTGAGTGAGCCTTCTGGGCTACCGCGCCTGCGCGCCCTGGTCGAGCGCTGGTTCGGTCAGGTGGCCCATCCGGCGTTTCCCGGCGGATGCTTCCGCGTCGCGACTCTTGCCGAGTTCGACAGCAGACCGGGCCCGGTGCGCGACGCCATCGCCGAAGACCGCCGCGCCTGGCTCGCCTTCTTGGTGAAGGAGATTCGCCGCGCCCAGGAGCAGGGGCAGCTCGGTGGACGTACGGCCGATGCCGTCGCGTTCGAACTGGACGCGGTGATCGCCGCGGCGCACACCGCCCGTCAGATGGGCGACGAGTGGGGCGTGACCACCGCGCGCGCCGTCGTGGCGGATCTGCTCGAGACGACCGGTTAACCGGTCGGCGAACCGTTGACCAGGTAGTCCAGGTAAGAACCCGGGATCGGCGGCAGCTCCACGCCGTCCGCGTCCACGATGTGCGGCCGGATGGCGCCGGTGGGCGTGATCTCGGGACTTTCGATGAGCACCGTCGTCGCGACCGGCAGTGCGAAGAACTGCACCGCGAACGGCATGGCGGCGGCCAGCTCCAGCAGCGTGGTGTAGTACGACGAGCGATGCGCGTGGTCTTCGAAGCACTCGACCGACCAGCCGGAGAACTCCGGGTCCTTCGTCGCGGTACGGGCCAGCACCAGCACCGGCGATTCGAGACCGCACGACGAGACGATCGCCTGCTGATCCTCGCCCGGGAAGTCGAGGTGGTCGGCCAGGCCGACACCGGCCGCGACTTCGCGCTGGAACCAGACGTCGCGCAGTGTGCGATCGACCTGCTCGACCCAGGTCTGCGCATCGGTGCGTTCGGCCAGCCCCAATGTGCCGTCGTCGCGCCCGCGTACCCGGACCAGATTCCAGCCGATCCGGATCGTCTCACCGGGGTGATACCGCGTGCCCGTCGCGACGGCGGATTCCAAGTAGGACAGCAGCCAGGCCTCCGTGCCGGGCAGCCGCGGCTCGGTGCGAACGACGGTGAACTCGGGATGTCCGTGGCTGGCGCAGGAGGTGGTGCGGAACGACTCGGCCATGCCATGTTCCTAGCACGCGGCGGTGTCACCGGAACGCCTGCGTAGTCGCCGGGGGAGTGAACAGGGGCGATTGTCGCGCAGCCGTGCAGACTGCTTCGCGTATGCGGTCAGGCCGTAAGCGCGCGCTTCGCGGCGATCGCCGCGTGGTAGCGATCCAGGACGACCTGGGTGAGGGCCGGATGCGCGCCCAGCACCTCGGCGTGGATCGCGTGCGGCGCGGCGATCTCCAGGCGGTCGGTCAGCAAGCCGGGGGCGAGGAACCACGGCGCGACCAGCACGTGGTCCGCGCCGCGGGCATGCAGCCGCGAGACCGCCTCCGAGACAGAGGGTTCGGTGGTCGCGAAGCAGATCTCGGTGCGCCAGCCGGTGCGGGCGGCCAAGTGGGCGGCCACTTCAGCGGTCCGGGCGTTGGCCGCGGCCGACGACGATCCGACCGCCGCGACCGCGACACCGAGGCACCGGCCCGCCGCGGCGCCACCGGCGGCGAGCACCCGATCGTGCAGGGCACCGACCAGTCCGGCATCCCTGCCGAGGACGTCGGCCTGGGTCAGGCGCAGCCCGGGATGGCGGGCGCCTGCCGCGGCGAGCAGGCCGGGCAGGTCGACCCTGGCATGGAAGGCGCTGCCGAGCAGCAGCGGTGTCACCACCGCATGCGTATGACCGTCGGCGGCAACGGCATCCACGACCTGTTCGACCGACGGCGCGGTGAGATCGAGGAACGCCGTCCGGACGTCGAGATCCGGACGCGCGGCCGCGACGGCGCCGACCACTTCCGCGACGGTCGCCGCCGAGCGCGGATCACGACTGCCGTGGGCCACCGCGATCAGCGCGGGTGGCCGCGCCGCGCTTCCGCCGAGCGCGACCGGATGGCCGGTCCGGGATGTCGTGCGGCCCGGACGGCCCGCCGGTGCGTTCACGCGCAAGACCGGTGGAGTGCCGAAAAGTGCTCGACGCACCGCCATGTCAGGCTCCGGTGCCGACCTCGACGGCGGTCAGCACATCGCCCACCAGACCGGCCCCCAGCGTGTTGCCGCCGGCCGGGTCGATCAGCAGGAAGCTGCCGGTGTGCCGGTTGGCCCGGTAGTCGTCGACCGCGACAGGCTCGGCGACGCGCACCGAGATGCGCCCGATGTCGTTGAGCTCCAACGCCTCCGGGCTCGGGTCGGCGGCCAGCCGCTGCTCGTCGAAGCGCTCCAGCAGCGTGCCGACGATCGCCTGGGTGGTCCGGGTGCCGTGCTTGAGCAGCAGGCGCGCGCCCGGCCGCAGCGGCTTGTCGCCCAGCCAGCACACGGTGGCGTCGAAGGTGTCGACCGGTTCCGGCGCGTCGGCGGCGGAGGCGATGATGTCGCCCCGGGAGATGTCGACGTCGTCGGCCAGGATCAGCGTGACGCTGCGCCCGGTCTGCGCCACCGCGAGTTCACCGTCCGGGGTGTCGATCCGCTCGACGGTCGTGCGGATACCCGAGGGCAGCACCACGACCTCGTCGCCGGGAGCCACCGCGCCCGCCGCGATCTGTCCGGCGTACCCGCGATAGTCCGGGTATTCGGAGGTGCGCGGCCGGATCACGTACTGCACGGGGAACCGCAGGCCCAGTGCGTGATTGCCGGTGCTGTCGGCGTCGACCGGCACCGATTCCAGGTGCTCGATCAGCGAGGGACCGCTGTAGTACGGGGTGTTGTCCGACCGGGAGGCGATGTTGTCGCCGTGCAGCGCCGAGACCGGGATCTCCAGCACGTCCTCGCTCGACCAGCCCAGCGTGCTGGTGAGTTCGGTGAACTCCGCGGAGATGGCGGCGAACACGGCGGCGGCGTCGTCCACCAGATCGATCTTGTTCACCGCTAGCACCAGCTTCGGCACGCCGAGCAGCGCGAGCACGGCGGCATGCCTGCGGGTCTGCTCGATGACGCCCTTGCGCGCGTCGACGAGCAGGATCACCAGCTGTGCGGTGGACGCCCCGGACACGGTGTTGCGGGTGTACTGCACGTGCCCGGGGGTGTCCGCGAGCACGAAGGAACGGCGGGGAGTGGCGAAGTAGCGGTAGGCGACATCGATGGTGATGCCCTGTTCGCGTTCCGCGCGCAACCCGTCCACGAGCAGCGAGAGATCCGGCGTGGCGAGACCCTTGTCCACCGACGCGCGGGTGACCGCGTCGATCTGGTCGGCCAGAACGGATTTCGTGTCGTAGAGCAGGCGTCCGACCAGAGTGGACTTGCCGTCGTCGACAGAACCGGCGGTGGCCAGCCTCAATAGGTCGGACATGTCAGAAATAACCCTCTCGTTTGCGGTCTTCCATCGCGGCCTCGGAAACCCGGTCGTCGCCGCGGGTGGCGCCACGTTCGGTCAGTCGGGACGCGGCGACCTCGGCGAGGATCGCCTCGTTGTCGGCCGCGTCGGAAAGGATGGCGCCGGTGGAGGATCCGTCGCCCACGGTGCGGTAGCGCACCGACCGGGTCTCCAGCACCTCGCCGTCGCGCGGGCCGCCCCACACGCCGGGCGTCATCCACATACCGTCGCGCAGGTAGACCGGACGCTCGTGCGCGTAGTAGATGCTCGCCAGATCGATGTCCTCACGGGCGATGTAGCGCCAGATGTCCAGCTCGGTCCAGTTGCTCAGCGGGAACACGCGCACGTGCTCACCCGGCGCGTGGCGCCCGTTGTACAGGTTCCACAACTCGGGGCGCTGGCGCTTCGGATCCCACTGGCCGAAGGCGTTGCGCAATGAGAAGATGCGCTCCTTGGCGCGCGAGCGCTCCTCGTCGCGGCGTCCGCCGCCGAACACGGCGTCGAACCGGTGCTCGCTGATCGCATCCAGCAGCGGGACGGTCTGCAAGGGATTGCGGATACCGTCCGGACGCTCGGTGAGCCTGCCGTCGGCCAGGTAGTCCTCCACCTTCGCCACATGCAGACGCAGGCTGTAGCGCTCGACGACCTTGTCCCGGAATTCCAGTACCTCCGGCAGGTTGTGCCCGGTGTCCACGTGCAGCAGCGCGAACGGCAGCGGCGCGGGCCAGAACGCCTTGAGCGCCAGATGCAGCAGCACGGTGGAGTCCTTGCCGCCGGAGAACAGGATCACCGGCCGCTCGAACTCGCCGGCAACCTCGCGGAAGATGTGGATCGCCTCGGACTCCAGCGCGGCGAGGGTGTCGAAATCACTGATGCCGAGAGAGCGTTCGCTTCGGATCGTTTCGGTCATGATTGATGCAACCCGCATTCGGTCTTGGCGAGGCCGGCCCAACGGCCGCTTCGCGGATCGGCTCCCGGCTCCGGCTTCCGTGTGCACGGAGCGCAGCCGATGGATGGATACCCCTCCTCCACCAGGGGGTTGACGAGGATGCCGTGCTTTTCGATGTAGTCCTGCATCTCGTCGTCGGACCACGGTGCGATCGGGTTGATCTTCACCAGTCCGAATGCCTCGTCGAACGAGATCAGCGGCGCGTTCGCCCGGGTCGGCGCCTCGACCCGGCGGATGCCGGTGACCCAGGCGTTGTATCCCGCGAGCGACTTCCGCAACGGGACTACCTTGCGCAACCGGCAGCACTCGTTCGGCTCGCGGGCGAACAAGTCCTTGCCCAGCAGTTGATCCTGTTCGGCAACCGTGTGTTCGGGCCGGGCGTCGACCACGTTCACCCCGTACACGGCCTCGACCGCGTCCCGGGTGCCGATGGTCTCGGCGAAGTGGTAGCCGGTGTCGAGGAACAGCACGTCGACGCCGGCGCGGATGCCCGCGGCGAGGTGCACCAGCACTCCGTCCTGCATGTTGGAGGCCACGATGTAGTTCGTGCCGAAGGTGTCCTCGGTCCATTGCAGGAGTTCGGTCGCCGAGGCGCCGTCGAGTTCGGCGGCACCGCGCGTGGCGATGGCGCGGAGCTCGTCCTCCGACAGCTTTTCCGCGAGTTCGGTTGTCACAATTGATCTCCCGTCGACACTTATCTCAGGTCGGCTTCGTCGGCGCGGACCGCCCACTGGGCGAACCGCTCGCCGTCCGTACGCTGCTTGACGAAGTTGCGCACCACCCGGTCGATGTAGTCGCCGAGTTCCTGGGTGGTCACCTTGTGCTGGCGCAGTTTGCGCCCGAAGGCGCTGTCGAAGCCGAGGCTGCCACCGAGGTGAACCTGGAAGCCCTCGACGTGATTCCCGTTGCCGTCGTCGACCAGCTGTCCCTTGAACCCGATGTCGGCGATCTGCGAGCGGGCGCAGGAGTTCGGGCAGCCGTTGATGTTGATCGTGATCGGGACGTCGAGCTGCGCGTTCAGATCCGCCAGCCGTTCCTCCAGCTCCGGCACCAGCGCCTGGGACCGCTTGCGGGTCTCGGCGAAGGACAGCTTGCAGAACTCGATGCCGGTGCAGGCCATCAGATTGCGCCGCCACAGGGAGGGCCGCGCCTGCAGGCCAAGGGGTTCGAGCTCGTCGATCAGCGCGTCGACCTTGTCGTCGGGAACATCGAGCACGATCAGCTTCTGATACGGGGTGAACCGGACGCGATCGGAACCGATCCGCTCCACCGCGTCGGCGACCGCGGTCAGGACGGTGCCCGACACCCGGCCCGCGATGGGGGAGAAGCCGACGGCGTTGAGCCCGTTGCGCAGCCGCTGCACGCCGACATGGTCGATCGGCTTGGTCGGCTGCTGCGGCGCTGGACCGTCGATCAGCTTGCGCTTCAGGTACTCGTCCTCCAGCACCTGGCGGAATTTCTCGATGCCCCAGTCCTTGATCAGGAACTTCAGGCGAGCCTTGGTGCGCAGGCGGCGGTAGCCGTAATCGCGGAACACCGACACGACGGCCTCCCACACGTCCGGCACCTCGTCCAGCGGCACCCAGACGCCAACCCGCTGGGCGAGCATGGGGTTGGTGGACAGGCCGCCGCCGACCCACAGATCCAGACCGGGACCGTACTCGGGGTGCACGACCCCGATGAACGCCACATCGTTGATCTCGTGCACCACGTCCTGCTGGCCGGAGATCGCGGTCTTGAACTTGCGCGGCAGGTTGGAGTACTCCTTCTTGCCGATGTAGCGGCGCACGATCTCCTCGATCGCGGGCGTCGGGTCGATGACCTCGTCCAGCGACTCGCCCGCCAGCGGGGACCCGAGCACCACGCGCGGGCAGTCGCCGCACGCCTCGGTGGTCTTCAGCCCGACCGCTTCGATGCGCTTCCAGATCTCGGGGACGTTCTCCACCTCGATCCAGTGGTACTGCACGTTCTCCCGGTCGGACAGATCCGCGGTGTCCCTGGCGAACTCGGTGGAGATCTGACCGAGCGTGCGCAGTTGCGCCAGATTCAGCGCGCCGCCGTCGCAGCGCACGCGCATCATGAAGTACTCGGCCTCGAGCAGGTCGATGTTCTCGTCACCGGTCCAGGTGCCGTCGTAGCCCTGCTCGCGCTGGGTGTACAGACCCCACCAGCGGAACCGGCCGCGCAGGTCGCCCTTGTCGATGCCGTCGAAGCCGGTCCTGGCGTAGATGTTCTCGATCCGGGCGCGGACGTTGAGCGGGTTGTCGTCCTTCTTGGACTGTTCGTTCGGGTTCAGCGGTTCGCGGTAGCCCAGCGCCCACTGACCCTCGGCCTTACGGCGCACGGGCTTGCCGGTGCGCACGCGCGGGCCGGTGGCGGTCGCTTCGGGACGCGGGCGATCCGGGCGGACGCGGCGTTCGGAGGCCGGCCGGTCGGGACGCGCGCGATGCCCGGGCTGGGGTTCGGGCGTGGGCTGATCGGTCGGACCGGCGTCGGTGCTCGACGTCATGGGGTCGCTCCTGCGGGGTGGGTGGTACATCCTGCTGAAGGGCGTGAGGGGCTGACTCACGCCTGCGGTGTCAGCGGGCCGATGAAGTCGGGGATCGCCGGGGACCCGGGGATCGGGCGCGCTGAGCTACCGAGGGGAACGAGGCAGACAGCAGGCGCTACAGACGCGCTTGTAATCGACGTGGCGACGGGCCACAAGTCGAATCTCCAAAGCGCGCATGCGGCCTATTGTGCCACGTCAGCAATAGCGTTCCGACCCCCCGTCCAGCATTTCCCGCGATTTCGCGGGAAATCCCCTGGACGTTCGACCCGGTTTGTGACGGCAGTCATAGTTCGAGGCCCGATCCGGGCGGGTGATACGGCGGACGCACCTTCGTGACGTTGCGCACGCCGCTTGACCTCGAGTGAAGTCGAGGTAGCACGCTCGTCGGCATGAGTACCACAGCGGTCGACCCCGCCGCAGAGACCGAAGCCATCCGCGCGGTGGTCGCGAGCGTCCAGCACGCCCAGCGGAGCGAACTCGTCGATGAATTCGTCGCGCTCTTCCGGGAGGACGCGATCTGGACCACCGGGCACGGCAGCCGGCTCTACGGACGCGCCGCCATCGCCGAATTCACCGCCCGGGTGCTGCCGGGGGCCACCGCGCACGGCACGGCGACCTACGAGGTCGAGCACGTGCTGTTCATCCGGCCGGACGTGGCCGCGGTCAAGGTGCTCCAGCGCTACTCCACCCTCGACGGAGCGCCGGCCGGCGAAGGCAGTCCGATGTACGTGATGTCCAAGGAGGACGGCCGCTGGTTGCTCACCGCCAACCAGAACACCCCGGTCGTGGCGGACTGAGCCGGGCACGACGGCGGAGGGCGCACCGCGCGACGGCCGAGGCCCGGAAGTTCGACGTCGCTCGGGCGCGCGGCGGAGTCCCCGGCCGTCGGCGCGCGGCCGGCGGCGTTCACACTGGACAGGTGAATTCCTCCGTCGCTTCCACGCGTACCGACACGTCCGTGCCGGTGTTGCGCGATTTCGGTGGCGGACCGTTCGGGATCTACGTGCACGTGCCGTTCTGCGCCACGCGCTGCGGCTACTGCGACTTCAACACCTACACCGCGGGCGAACTCGGCACGTCGGCGTCGCCGCAGTCCTGGGCGGCGGCGTTGCGGGAGGAGCTGGCCACCGCCGCGCGGGAGTTCGCCGCGTTGCCGAGCCCTACGCCGGAGGTGTCCACCGTCTTCGTGGGCGGAGGGACGCCCTCCCTGCTCGGCGGTGACGGGCTCGCCGCGGTGCTGGAGGCCGTGCGCGGCGAGTTCGCCCTCGCCGCCGGTGCCGAGATCACCACGGAGTCCAATCCGGAATCCACTTCGCCGGAATTCTTCGAGCGCATCCGGGCGGCCGGGTTCACCAGGGTGTCGCTGGGCATGCAGTCCGCCGCGGCGCACGTACTGAAGGTGCTCGATCGCACGCACACTCCGGGACGCGCGGTCGCCGCCGCGCTGGAGGCGCGCGCCGCGGGATTCGAGCACGTCAACCTGGACCTGATCTACGGGACGCCGGGCGAGCGGGACGCCGACCTCGACGCCGGCCTGGACGCGGTGCTCGACGCGGGCGTCGATCACGTCTCGGCCTACTCGCTGATCGTGGAGGACGGCACCGCGCTGGCCCGGCGGGTGCGCCGTGGCGAGTTGCCCGCCCCGGACGACGACGTGCTCGCCGCCCGCTACGAACGCATCGACGCGCGCCTGCGATCGGCGGGGCTCGACTGGTACGAGGTGTCGAACTGGGCCGCGGGCGACGCCGCGGCCTGCAGACACAACCTCGGCTACTGGGACGGCGGTGACTGGCTCGGCGCCGGGCCGGGCGCGCACAGTCACGTCGGCGGCGTGCGGTGGTGGAACGTGAAGCACCCCGCGCGCTACGCGGATCGAACCGCCGCGGGCGGGTTGCCCGCCGCGGGCTGGGAGGCGCTCAGCGCGGACGAGCGGTACACCGAGCGGGTGATGCTCGCCGTCCGGCTGCGCACCGGCCTGCCGCTGGCCGAACTGGCGTCCTCCGCTCTCGCCGCCGTCGACCGGGTGGTCACCGACGGCCTGGTCGTGCGCACCGCCGACGACCGGCTCGTTCTCACCGACCGCGGCCGTCTCCTCGCCGACGGCGTCGTCCGCGAGCTGCTCGTTTGATCGCGGCGGGAGATCACGAAATCATCGAGGCGACGAACTTTATGTCTCATTGCGGTAACTCGGTGCCGAGCGGCCGCGTAGTCTGCGACCAACCCCCAAGGAGACTCATGGCGTCGGCACGGCACATCACTCTTATCCATGAACCGGGCGAATTCGCGGAGGCGCGAGCGGCGGAGAAAGCGGAGAATGCGCGCCAGTGCGCCGTCGCCGCGCGCACCGTCGCCAGCTACGCGCAGAACGCCACCGACTGCGAATCGCTGCTGGCGATGCTCGGCCTCGACGCCCTCGCCGGCAAACAGGCCGGAATCGATCGCGGCTGACCGCTACGGCTCGTCCGTGGCGAGCGCGATCCCACGCCATTCCCGAGGCGAGAGCCCGTAGGCGGCGCGAAAGCGCCGGGCGAAATGGCTCGGATCGCGAAAACCTCGGCGTCGCGCGATCACCGCGATCGTCCGGTGCTTCTGCTCCGGACGCGCCAGATCGCCGCGCACCTGCTCCAGCCGCCGGCTGATGATCCACTGTTCCAGGCTGTACTCCGCGTTCGCGCAGATCTTGTACAGCTGCCGGACCGACACGTTGTGCGCTCTGGCGATTTGTTGCGCGCCGAGGTCGGGATCGGACAGGTTGCGCCGGACGTAGGCGCGGATCCGGGACAGCAGGATGTCGGTCGGGACGACGGAACCGTTGCCGTCGTCGCTACCCGCCGACAACAACAGCCCCCGGATCAATTCGATACTGGCGCAGCCGGACAGTGCGGCCGCCGGGTCGGCGCTGAGCGCGTCGGCCTCGGCGGTCAGCTGGAGGATGTGGTTTGCCACCAGCCGGTAGTGCGGGCTGTCCTGCACCCGGGTCGCGGCCTGGCTGATCAGGTCGGCGGGCAGGCCGAGTTGATCGAGCGGCACATGCAGGCAGGTCGAAGCTCCCTCACCGCGCCAGCCGAAATCGTAGGGCGCGTTCAAGTCCATGACGTGCAAATCGCCCGGTCGCACCACGCGCCGGAGGCCGCCTTGTTCGTATCGACCGTCGCCCGCCTGCTGGACCGCGATCGCCAGCACCGGCGCGGGTGAGCTTCGTACCTGCTTCGGCGTCCGGATCAGCTGGATGGCCGAGGTACGGGCGCGGAAGATGCTCGCCTCGCCGAACTGCCACACGTCGACCGTGGCGTGGACACGCTCGTGCGGCCCGTCCAGCACCACATGGGACGGGACCGATGCCTCTTGCAGCGCCGCGGCCACTGCGGCCACTCGCTCGTGCGGCGCGATGGTGTCCGAATCGAACACGACCGTCATCACAGCCTCCGTCGCAAATGAGACAGATTCGGCAATCCTCGCACGGACCCTGCCGATCCGCCCGTGCATTCTGAGCCGAAGATCGTGCACGGAGAGTCGTCTTTCCGGCGGCCGCCCGTCATACGCTGTCGAACGGCGATCCATCAAGATCGCCTCCGGTCCGTCACAGGAGGAGCGCAGGCGCGACCACGAGCCCGGTGACTCGTAATCCGGCCATCCGTCCAGATCGAAGGGAACTGTCATGCCGACGATCACCACCACCGATGGCGTCGAGATCTACTACAGGAACTGGGGCGCGGGGCGTCCCGTGGTGTTCAGCCACGGCTGGCCGCTGAACGGGGATGCCTGGGACAACCAGATGAACCTGGTGGCGAGCAACGGCTATCGAGCCATCGCGCACGACCGGCGCGCGCACGGCCGCTCGAGCGACGTGTGGGACGGGCACGACATGGACCACTACGCCGACGACCTCGCCGCGGTGCTGAACGAGCTGGACATCAGGGACGCCATTCTGGTCGGGCACTCGACCGGCGGCGGGGAGGTGACCAGGTACCTGTCCAGGCACGGCACCTCGCGCGTCGCCAAGGCCGTGCTGCTCGGTGCCGTTCCGCCGTTGATGCTGCAGACCGGCGGCAATCCGGAAGGGACACCGATCGCGGCGTTCGACGACATCCGCGCCGGCGTGGCCGCCGATCGATCGCAGTTCTGGAAGGACCTGTCGGTCCCGTTCTACGGCGCGAACCGCGAGGGATCGAGGGTCTCGCAAGGGCTACGCGACCACTTCTGGCTGATGGGCATGCAGGTGGGACTCAAAGGCGCGTTCGACTGCGTGAAAGCGTTCTCCGAGACCGATTTCACCGCCGAGCTGCCCGGCATCGACATCCCGGTCCTGGTCGCGCACGGCGACGACGACCAGATCGTGCCGCTCGCCGCCGCGGGCGCCAAAACGGCGGAATTGCTACCGCGAGCCCGATTGAAGGTGTATCCGGGCGCCCCGCACGGCCTGTGTGGTGACTACGAGAAAGCGTTCAACGCTGATCTGCTGGACTTCCTGAAGAACTGAGGAGCCCGATGACGAACAGACGCTTCCTGCGCCGCGCTGTCGCCGCGCTCGCCCTCACGCTCATCGCCACGGTGTCGGCCGGGCCTGCCCGGGCGCAGCCGCTGCCCACCATCGTGCTGGTGCACGGCGCCTTCGCCGACCCGACCAGCTGGGACGGCGTCGCCGCCGTGCTGCGCGAGCGCGGCTATCGCGTGGTCACACCGGAGAACCCGCTGCGCGGGCCCGCCTACGACGCGGCCGCCGTGCAGCGCGCACTGGATACCGTCAGTGGTCCCGTCGTGCTGGCGGGCCACTCCTACGGCGGTTTCGTGATCAGCAACGTGCGCGACCCGAAGGTCGAATCCCTCGTCTACATCGCGGCGTTCGCGCCGGTGCAAGGCGAGGTGGCCCAGGCGGCCCTGGACCCGATCCGCTTCCCCGGCAGCCAGTTGCTGCCGCCCGCGCTGCAGGTGAAGGTCGTCGACGACGCCACGGGTGTCGCTGGGAAGAACGTGGACGGCTACGTCGCGCCCGACAGCTTCAACGCCGTCTTCGCCCAGGACGTCGGCCCGGCAACCGCCGCCGACATGATCGCTCATCAGCACTCCATCGCGGTGAAGGCCAACCTCGAACCCTCCGGACCGCCTTCCTGGTCCGGCACCCCGAGCTGGTACCTGGTCTCTGCCGCCGACCGGGTGATCCCCCCGTCCTCCCAGCGCTTCATGGCCCAGCGCATGGGAGCCCGAACCAGTGAGATCGACGCCTCGCACGCCTCGCTCGTCTCCCGGCCCGACGCCGTGGCCGCGCTGATCGACGCCGCCGTACCCCGCTGAGCGCGGCGGTCCTCCTGCACCACCGGCAGGCGTTGCAGGCGAGCGCTCCGGTTACCGACAATTAGACTGACGGAACGGACGAACCGTGATTCGCCTGCGAGGCGTGGTGGCCGCGGGGCGTCGGCGCCGGGTACGGCGTGATCGGAGACGAAGAGCGAGGAGATGGGGCCGATGTCGAGCACCGAGGACCGGCGCTTCGAGGTCCTGCGCGCCATCGTCGCGGACTATGTCGCGACCAAGGAGCCGATCGGGTCGAAGACGCTGGTCGAGCGGCACAACCTGGGTGTTTCCAGCGCGACGGTGCGCAACGATATGGCGGTGCTCGAGGCCGAGGGTTACATCACCCAGCCGCACACGAGCTCCGGGCGCATCCCCACGGACAAGGGCTATCGGCAGTTCGTCGATCGGATCTCCGAGGTGAAGCCGCTGTCGGCGGCGGAGCGCAGGGCGATCATGGAGTTCCTGGAGTCCGGTGTCGATCTCGACGACGTGCTGCGCCGTGGCGTCCGTCTGCTGGCCCAGCTGACCAGGCAGGTCGCCGTCGTGCAGTACCCGACGGTGTCGGCGTCCACGGTGCGGCACATCGAGGTGGTCGCCCTCAATCCCGCGCGCCTGCTGCTGGTGGTGATCACCGACACCGGCCGGGTCGACCAGCGTCTGGTGGAACTCGGCGCGCTGATCGATGACGAGGATCTGGCCGCGCTGCGCGGCATGCTCGGCGGCGCGATGGACGGCAAACGCCTGGCCGCGGCCTCGGCGGCGGTTGCCGAGCTACCCGAGCGCGCGCCGGTGCGGCTGCGCGACGTGCTGGTGCGGGTGTCCACGGTGCTGGTGGAGACCTTGGTGGAGCACCCCGAGGAGCGGCTGGTGCTCGGCGGCACCGCCAACCTCACCCGCAACGCCGCCGACTTCGGGTTCCCCGGCTCGCTGCGCGCGGTCCTGGAAGCGCTGGAGGAGCAGGTGATCGTGCTCAAGCTGCTCGCGGCGGCCCAGCATCCGGGAACGGTCACGGTGCGGATCGGGGAGGAGACGCAGGTCGAGCAGATGCGCGGCACGTCGGTGGTGTCCACCGGCTACGGCGCGGCGGGAGCGGTGCTCGGCGGAATGGGGGTGCTCGGCCCGACCCGGATGGACTACCCGGGCACGATCGCATCGGTGGCGGCCGTCGCCCGATACATCGGCGAAGTCCTCGCCGAGCGCTGACCTGACCAGCGCGCGGAGACGCCACTGCTACGCTCGACCTTTCGGCCGGATAAAGTTGAGTGCACAAGACTAATGCTGTTGCCGGCGCGCTTCGAACGCGGCGCGGGCACCGGCGGCACTGTCGAGAACGACCAAGGACTAGAGAACTCAAGTGGCACGGGACTACTACGGACTGCTCGGCGTCGCGAAGAACGCGACCGATCAGGAGATCAAGCGGGCCTACCGCAAGCTGGCGCGTGAGCTCCACCCCGACGTCAACCCCGACGAGGCGGCGCAGGCCAAGTTCAAGGAAGTGTCGACCGCCTACGAGGTGCTGTCGGATCCGGAGAAGCGGCGCATCGTCGACATGGGCGGCGACCCGATGGAATCCGGCGGCGGCGGGGCCGGCTTCAACGGCGCGGGTTTCGGCGGGCTCGGCGACGTGTTCGAGGCGTTCTTCGGCGGAATGAGCGGATCGGCCGGTGCGCGCAAGCCGCGCGGTCGCGTCCAGCCCGGCGCCGACTCGCTGATTCGCACCCGGCTCAGCCTGGCCGAGTGCGCGGTGGGCGTGACCAAGCACCTCACCGTGGACACCGCGATCCTGTGCGACATCTGCCAGGGCGCCGGCACCAATAACAACTCCAAACCGGTGCGTTGCGAAACCTGCGGCGGCGCGGGCGAAGTCCAGTCCGTGCAACGGTCGTTCCTCGGCCAGGTGCTGACCTCTCGCCCGTGCCCCACCTGCCGCGGCGCGGGCGAGACCATCCCCGACCCGTGCCACAAGTGCGGTGGCGACGGCCGGGTGCGGGCGCGCCGCGAGATCGCCGCCCCGATTCCCGCCGGCGTCGCGAACGGCATGCGGGTGCGGCTGGCCGCGCAGGGCGAGGTCGGCCCTGGCGGCGGCCACGCGGGTGACCTGTATGTCGAGATCGTGGAGCAGCCGCACGACGTCTTCGTCCGGGACGGTGACGATCTGCACTGCACCATCCGGGTGCCGATGGTCGACGCGGCGCTGGGCACCACCGTCGTGATCGACACCATCCTGGACGGCCCCACCGAATTGACCATCCCGGCGGGTACCCAGCCCGGCGAGATCTCGGTGCTGCGCGGTCACGGCATGCCGCGGCTGCGCTCCGGCGCCCGCGGCGACCTGCTCGCGCACCTGGACATCGTGATCCCGGCCAAGCTGGACAGCAAGCAGAGCGAACTGCTGCGCAAGTACAAGGGAATGCGGGAGCGCGAGCGCGCCGAGGTGATGTCGGCGCAGTCCGAGCACAACAGCGGCCTGTTCGCGCGACTGCGCGCCTCGTTCAGCGGGCGCTAGGTGGCCGCGACGGTCTTCTACCTCGACGAGGTGCCCGAGCCGGGTGCGGTCGCGGTGCTCGACGGCCCGGAGGGCAGGCACGCCGCCACGGTGCGCCGCATCCGGGTCGGCGAGTCGATCACCCTCTCCGATGGGCGCGGTGTGCTCGCCGAATCGGAAGTCGTCGCCGCGCAACGCGACCGGCTCGAGTTGGCCGTGCGCCACCGGGTGCTGGCGGTTCCCCCGACGCCGCCGGTGACCGTCGTGCAGGCGCTGCCGAAGTCCGACCGTTCGGAGCTGGCGGTCGAGCTGATGACCGAGGCGGGCGCCGACACCGTCATTCCCTGGCAGGCCGCGCGCTGCGTCGCGAACTGGGAGGGCAAAGCGGCCAAAGGGGTCGACAAGTGGCGGGCCGCGGCGCGTTCGGCCGCTCGCCAGTCCCGCCGGGCCTACATCCCGGAAGTCACCGACCTGCACCGCACCAAGGAATTGCTGGAGCTGGTCGGTAAGGCGAAGGCCAACGGCGCGATCGTCGCGGCGTTGCACGAATCCGGTACCACCCGCTTCACCCGCTTACCGTTCGCCGACGCCACCGAAATCTTCCTCGTGGTGGGCCCGGAAGGCGGACTGGACGACGCGGAACTCACCGCTTTGACCGAGGCGGGTGCGGACGTGACCTTGCTCGGTCCCACGGTTCTGCGGACCTCCACCGCGGCGGCGGTCGCCCTCGGCGCCCTCGGCGCGCTGACTCCGCGCTGGTGAGAGTCACCCGGAAAGCTGGGCGAGTCGGCTTTCGTGACTACACCGAGGATTGGGCGCGGCGACGTGGGGGAATTCCGTGAGGAGCCGATTGCGCCCGCGGCGTATTCACTGGGCGGTGTCGGTGGGGCGCGTTAAACTCTCTCCATACAGCAGTCGAGACCGGAAAGCAGGCTATAGCCACTTTTGAGAACACAAGGCGAGATCGGCGACCCGACTACCCCAGCGGCAGGCATCGGCGCCGGCGACAACGGTTCGGGTCCCGCAGCGCGCACCGTGCGCTCGAGTATCGAACTCGCTCCCGAATCCGTGTTCCCCTTCCTCGGTTCGGCCGACCAGAACCTTCGTGAGCTGGAAACGCTGCTCGACGCGGACATTCACGTCCGCGGCAACTCCGTGACCCTGACCGGCAAGGCGGCCGACGTCGCGCTCGCCGAGCGGGTGATCGAGCAGTTGGTAGCGCTCACCGGCCGCAACCGCGTGGTGACGCCCGAGGCGGTGCGGCACACGGTGTCCATGCTCACCGAGGGCTCCAGCGAGTCGCCGGCGGAGGTGCTCAGCCTCGACATCTTGTCCCGGCGGGGCAAAACCATCCGGCCCAAGACGCTGAATCAGAAGCGCTACGTCGACGCGATCGACGCCAACACCATCGTGTTCGGCATCGGTCCCGCCGGCACCGGCAAGACCTATCTGGCGATGGCCAAGGCGGTTCAGGCGCTGCAGTCCAAGTCGGTCAACCGGATCATCCTCACCCGTCCGGCAGTCGAGGCGGGGGAGCGGCTCGGCTTCCTGCCCGGCACGCTGAACGAGAAGATCGATCCGTACCTGCGCCCGCTCTACGACGCGCTGCACGACATGATGGATCCGGAGGCCATTCCCAAGCTGATGGCGGCCGGGGTCATCGAGGTCGCGCCGCTGGCCTACATGCGCGGCCGGACCTTGAACGATTCGTTCATCATCCTGGACGAGGCGCAGAACACCACCGCCGAGCAGATGAAGATGTTCCTCACCCGCCTCGGGTTCGGCTCGAAGATCGTGGTGACCGGAGACGTGACCCAGGTCGATCTGCCGCACGGCGCCCGGTCCGGTCTGCGGGCCGCCAGCGAAATCCTCACCGAGATCGAGGACATCCACTTCGCGGAGCTGACCAGCAGTGACGTGGTCCGCCACCGGCTGGTCTCCGACATCGTCGACGCCTACGACCGCTTCGAGGCCGAGACGCGCCCGCAGGTCGCTCCGCATTACGCGGGCAACCGGGCGCAGCGCCGCGCGGCGAACCGGTCGGATCGGCGATAACCAGTCTCGCCGGGCGGGGCTCCGCTCCGCCGACGCGATCGCCGGGATCGTAGGCTGTTCGGGTGAGCATCGAGATCGCCAACGAGTCGGGTATCGACGTACCCGAAGAAGAGCTGGTCAGCGTCGCGCGTTTCGTGATCGCCCGGTTGGACGTGCACCCGGCCGCGGAGTTGTCGATGGTGCTCGTCGATCTCGACACCATGGCCGACCTGCACATGCGCTGGATGGATCTACCCGGCCCGACCGACGTCATGTCCTTCCCCATGGACGAACTCGAGCCGGGCGGGCGGCCCGACAGCCCCGAACCCGGCCCGTCCATGCTCGGCGACATCGTGTTGTGCCCGGAGTTCGCCGCCGGACAGGCGCGCAAGGCCGGGCACTCCCTGGATCAGGAACTCGCTCTGCTCACCGTGCACGGCGTCCTGCACCTGCTCGGCTACGACCACGCCGAGCCGGAGGAGGAGAAGGAGATGTTCGCGTTGCAGGCCCGGCTGCTCGAAGAGTGGTACGAGAGCCTGCGGGAAGCTCAGCGGCGCGCCGAGCTGGCCGAACGCGACGCGCGATTGCTGGGCAAGGCGGGCTTCACCACACCGGGTGACTCCTCGGGTCCCGCGTGAATTTCCTGACCCTCGTTCTGCTCGCGGTCCTGCTCATCTCGGTGGGTGGGGTCTTCGCCGGTGTCGATTCCGCCCTGAACACGATCTCGCCCGCCCGCGTCGACGACATGGTGCGCGCAGACCGGCCCGGTGCCGTGCGGCTGAGCCGGGTCGTCGCCGACCGGGCGCGATACGTGAATCTGATGGTGCTGCTGCGCATCCTGTGCGAGATCGGCGCCACGGTGCTGCTGGCGGCGGGACTGATGACGGTCTGGGGAAAGAACTGGGCGCTGCTGGACACCGCGCTGGTGATGGTGCTGGTGTCCTACGTGGTGATCGGTGTCGGCCCGCGCACGCTGGGCCGGCAGCACGCGTACACCATCGCGCTGGCCGCGGCTCTACCGCTGCAATTCATCGGCGCGCTGCTCGGCCCGCTGAGCAGGTTGCTGATTCTCATCGGTAACGCGATCACTCCGGGTAAGGGTTTTCGCAACGGTCCCTTCGCTTCCGAGATCGAGCTGCGCGAGGTGGTCGAGATGGCCAGTGAACGCGGAGTGGTCGCCGACGACGAACGGCGCATGATCCAGTCGGTCTTCGAACTCGGCGACACACCGGCGCGTGCGGTGATGGTGCCGCGCACGGAGATGGTCTGGATCGAAGCGGACAAGACCGCGGCACAGGCGATGTCGCTGGCGGTGCGTTCCGGGCATTCGCGGATCCCGGTGATCGGCGAGAACGTCGACGACATTCTCGGCGTGGTCTATTTGAAGGACCTCGTGCCGTATACCGATCGCAGCCGCAAGGTGCGGGTGCGCGAGGTGATGCGGACCGCGGTGTTCATGCCCGACTCCAAGCCGCTGGACAGCCTGCTCGACGAGATGCAGCGCAGGCGCAACCACATGGCGTTGCTGGTGGACGAGTACGGCGGCATCGCTGGTCTGGTGACCATCGAGGACGTGCTGGAGGAAATCGTCGGAGAGATCGCCGACGAGTACGACACCGACGAGACCCCGCCCGTCGAGGATCTCGGCGACGGCCGCTACCGCGTCTCGGCCAGGTTGCCGGTGGAGGATCTCGGTGAGCTGTACGGGTTGGAGATCGACGAGGAGGACGTCGACACCGTCGGCGGTCTGCTAGCTCATGAGCTGGGCCGGGTACCGCTGCCCGGATCGAAGATCGAGGCGCACGGGCTGGTGTTGCGTGGCGAAGGCGGCGCGGACGCCCGGGGCCGGATGCGAGTGAACACCGTGGTGGTACGCAAAGCGCGCGAGAAGGTCCCCGCCGGGAAGGCCAACGGGGACAATGCCAATGGCAAGCGCAAGGCCAACGGATCGGAGCGGGAGATCCCTGCCGATCGCGACGAGGACGGAGACAGCGAATGACCGAACTGGACGCCGAGGACAACAAGCTGGTGGTGCTGGCCCGAGGCGCGCTCGGCCGCACCGGCGGGTCGAGCGGAGCGGCGATCCGGGACACCGACGGCCGCACCTATGCCGCGGGTGAGGTCACGCTGACCGCGCTGCGGCTGACGGCGCTGCAGGCCGCCGTGGCTGCGGCGTTGTCCAGCGGCGCAGCGGGATTCGAGGCGGCCGTCGTGGTCGGCGGGCGGTTGTCCGACTTCGGTGTGGCCGCGGTGCGTGAGGTGTCGGCGGAGACGCGGATCATTTTCACCGATCGCGACGGCGCGGTGTTCGAGATCGTCGACGACTCCGCCGACGCGGCCGACGCGGTGAGCGCCGACTCCGGCGAGGTGCGCGGTGGCTGACGCGCGGGAATTCCGTTCCGGGTTCGTCTGCTTCGTCGGCCGCCCGAACACCGGCAAGTCGACGCTGACCAACGCGCTGGTGGGCGCGAAGATCGCGATCACCTCCTCGCGCCCGCAGACCACCAGGCACACGATTCGTGGCATCGTGCACCGGGAGCACACGCAGTTGATCCTGGTCGACACTCCCGGTTTGCACCGCCCGCGCACCCTGCTCGGTCAGCGTCTCAACGACCTCGTGCGCGATACGTATTCGGAAGTCGACGTGATCGCGCTGTGCATCCCGGCCGATGAGAAGATCGGCCCGGGCGACCGCTGGATCGTGCAGCAGATCAGGCAGATGGCGCCGAAGACCACCCTGCTCGGCGTGGTCACCAAGATCGACAAGGTGAGCCGCGACCAGGTCGCCGAGCAACTGCTCGCCGTCTCCCAGCTGCTCGGCCCCGAGGCCGACGTGGTGCCGGTGTCGGCGGTCAAGGGCGAGCAGGTGGAGGTTCTCGTCGACGTCATCGCCTCGAAGATGCCGGAGGGCCCGGCGTTCTACCCCGACGGCGAGCTCACCGACGAGCCGGAGGAAACGCTGATGGCCGAGCTCATCCGCGAGGCCGCGCTCGAAGGTGTCCGCGACGAACTGCCGCACTCCCTGGCCGTCGTCATCGAGGAGGTCCTGCCCTACGAGGACCGCGAGGACATGCTCGACGTGCACGCCCTCCTCTACGTAGAGCGCCCCAGCCAGAAGGCCATCGTCATCGGCAAGGGCGGATCCCGCCTCAAAGAAGTCGGCACCAACGCCCGCGAGCAGATCGAACACATCCTCGGCACCCGCATCTATTTGAACCTGCACGTGAAGGTGGCCAAGGACTGGCAGCGGGATCCGAAACAGCTGGGCAAGCTCGGGTTCTGAGCGGTTCGAGCGTCCCCGGATGGTTTCCGGGAGACCGCTCGGTGCGGTCCATCCGGGACGCCGTTGCCGCGACACACATCCGGTGCTGGTCTCGACATGACGAACCGGATGCTGATCAGCGAACCTCGGTGCCAGGTTGATCTCCTTCGCCGATTGGAACGTGTCGGAGATTTCGGCGCGGAACCGAGACGTGTCCTGCTTGCTCACGTCGCGAGGAAGGTTCTGATGGCTTCGTCGCTGGAGAGATGGTTGGCACTGATGGTGACGTCGATCGTGGGGTAGTTCCTGCGCACGGCGTCGGCGATCGTGGTGAGGCGATCGGCGATTACTGCGGGGTCGCGTAATGACTCTTGCCGGAGGCCGTCGAAGCCAGGGAACCCGTCGGCGACCAGGGTCACGTCCGGGTTGTCGATGATGTCGTCGTAGGTTTGGAATTCCACGCTGACGATCTTGGAAGTGTCGACGCGGCCCGGAGTGGTGAATACGCGGTCGCTGACACCTTCGATGAAATCAGCTGCCGAATGCCCCTCTTCTGCCATCGGATTCACCCGGATACGGTTGGCGTCGATACCCAACACCATCCCCGCGGGATGGAACCGCATCGTGCCGTCACGGACATCGGTCCAGCTCGTGATCGTGCCGTACACGCCGGCGATGTCACTGCCGTCGGTGAGGTATACGACGTCTCCGGCGGTGCTGTGCGACGCTGTGCGGATATAGCCTTCCTCGGCTGTGGCTTCTCTTCCGCGAAAAGCTCTGGGAAACACCTGATCGACTTGCCACAAACGTGCTCCGTTATAGAAACGATCCGGCGGTGCGGCCCCTGACCCCAGCAGCGGACGTGGGAATGACGGGTCGCCGGGATCGAAAGTGTGGCGAAAACCTCTGTCGGCGTCGGAAAGCACTCGAGCCGCACCCTCGGCTTCACGAACGATAGGCCTGACGCCGTGTTCGGCATCAGCCCTCGCGATCCTTCGGAGTTCGTTGCTCAAGTGCTGGGCGAATCGGGCATATGCCCGTGCGATCAAGTCGGATCTGGTCAGCAAGACAACGTCCTCGGCCCGATCGCCGCGGCTTCCTCATCTCAGGTGCCGCCGGCCTGCGAATACGCCCTCGCGATGCCGAGTCGGCAGTAGCTCCTCGCCGCGCGCAGGCAAGACATGAACGTCTACCAGGTGACGATCGGCCATCGGGCCCTCCTCGCGTTCCAGGGGCGGCCGAGAGAACGCGGCATCGACGCATAGAACCCGTGTGGGCCCTGTGGCGGCCGTACCGACACATGCGGGGGACTCGGCGCATCCACAAGGTACATCGTGCCGGTGAAAGCCGAGCACGATTCGGCACGGCGCGTGCGTCAGCCCGTCCGGTGCCGAACCCGCACGGCCCGGGCGGGATTCAGGTCACCACCAGGGGTCGGGGCGGTGGCGATGCCATCGCAGTTCGGATTCGAGCTGGGCGGCCAGGGAGATGAGCCGGGGCTCGGAATTCGCCGTGCCCATCAGTTGGGCCCCTACGGGGAGACCGGCGTCGGTGAAGCCGGCGGGGACATTGACGCTCGGCCAGCCGAGGACGTTCCAGGGCCAGGTGTAGGGGCAGGCCGCGGTGATGAGGTTGTTGGTGGCGTTGACGCCGATGCCGTCGATTTCCTCGGCGCGCGGTGGTGGAGTCGCGGTGGTGGGCGCGAGGACGACGTCGTAGTCGCGGAAGAAGTGGCCGATCCGCTTGTGTAGCAGCGGTTCCAGTTGTCGCGCCGCGAACAGGGCGGGGCCGTCGAGAACCCGTCCGATCCGGGCGTTGGCGGCGGTGCGCGGGTCGACCTCGAGGCCGGGCATGCGCTGGTACACCCGTCGGATTCCGGCGAGCGAACGCGGAAGGAACGAGCCGCCGATCAGGATGCCGTAGTGCAGATCGGCCACGGTCACGGTGTGCCCGAGGTCGCGCAGCGTGTCGGCGATGCGCCGCACGGCTCGCTCGACCTCGGGATCGAGCGCGGTTCTGGTCGCGGTGAACGGAATGCGCAGAGAGAGGGCGATGCGCAATCTGCCCGGGTCGCGGCCCACAGCGTCCGAGGCGCTGATCGGCTCCGGAGTGTGCAGGTCCCCTCGGTGCGGACCGGCCGCCGCATCCAGCAGCAGCGCCGCGTCCGCTACGGTGCGCGCCAGTGGCCCGTTCACGGTGAGGCCGTAGAACGCTTCGGCCTCCGGCCAGGTCGAGATGCGTCCGCGCTGCGGCTTGATGCCGACCAGGTTCGTCCACGCGGCCGGGATGCGGATCGAGCCCGCGCCGTCGGACCCGAGGGCGGCGGGGACCAATCCGGCCGCGACGGCTGCCGAGGCGCCGCCGGAGGACCCGCCAGGCGTCCGGGTGCGGTCCCAGGGATTGCGGGTGTGCCCGAACCACGTGGCGCTGGTGAACGGCCACTGCCCGAGTTCGCAGGTGTTGGTCTTGCCGACGATCACCGCGCCCGCGGCGCGCAGGCGGCGGACCGACTCCGCGTCCTCGGTCTTCGGTGCGAACTCGCCGCCACAGCCGAACGCGGTCGGCTCGCCGGCGACATCCGTGTCGTCCTTCACCGCGACGGGCACGCCCAGCAGCGGCAGTCGCTCCCCGGTGGCCAGCCGCCGGTCGGCGTCGGCCGCCTCGGCGAGCGCCCGCTCCCGGCGCACGATCCGGAAGGCGTTGAGCGTGCCCTGTGCCGCGTCGATCCGATCCAGCGTGCCGCCGACCGCCTCGGCCGACGTGATCGCGCCACCCGCGATCGCGGCCGCCAGTTCGGCCAACCCCAGCTCCCGCGTACCGGGCGCGTGATCGGACACCGTCATGTGAGCTCCGTCTCGTCGTCTTCTTCCAGACGGTAGCGCGAACTTGGTCAATCGTCCATATAGGTGCGCACTGCTGGGGGAGCCGGTTGGGAGGGCCGAGGCGGTGCTCGATAAGCGGGATCGGGCTGCGGTCGGCGCGCTGGCCGAGTGCCCGGAGGCGCGCGTCAGCGAATGTGCTTGCACTCGCCGCGGGGCACACCTTGGGTGAGGTCGGGCCGACCGAACATTCGGCCGACCAGCGCGTTGAACGCGGCCACCGACAACCAATCCGTATCGTTGCAAAGGAAATCGTTCTTGGTGCCCGAAACATCCTTGGACTTCAAAGATTTCGCCCATTTCTGCGGCGTTCCCCCGCACCCGACGTGCACCTGGTAGTCGCCGCCTTTGTCGAGATTGAAGGAATAGTCGACCTTGGAGTGGCCGCCGAGCCGGACCGGGACCTTGGTCTGCGCCCATCCCGATTTCGACGTCTTGGCCTGGACCCACACCCCGACCGGCGAGGCGCTGTTGATGCAACCGATCGTGCCGCTCACCGTGGTCGACGCCGCCGATGCGCTCGGCAGGCCCAGGCCGAGGAATGCCGCCGAAGCGGAGAGTGCAACGGCCATGCGGAAGAACCTGCGCATTATTCGAACCTCTCGATAGGGGATTGCGTCTCGACGGGCTCGGATAGCGCCGAGCGAGCCGCGACGACGACTTGTTCCGGTCGCAAGAGGCGCGCACCCATGACGTATCCGGGGCGGACGATTTGCAGCACCGATCCCGGCGACCGGCCGGGAGCCTCGGCGGCGGCGACGGCTTCATGGATGTCGGGATCGAAGTCGGCCCTGGCGGGCACACGCCGGACGCCACGGCGTTCGAGCACCTCGTGCAGTTCGTCGACGATGCTGACGAGCACCTCGTCGTGCTCGTCGTGCAGCGACGCCACCCGATCGACGAGCATGAGCAGTTCCCGGAACAGCGGCGCGAGCAGCTGTTCGGCGAACCCCCCGCGGGCGAGGGCGAGCTGCTCGTGCAGATCGTCCAAGGCTCGATTCTTCGCTTTGTCCTCGAGCAACCGGCGGTGGAACAGGTCGCGCAATTGCGCGACCTCCCCGGCCAGCGTGATCAGCGGATCATCGGTACCGGGCGGTGCGGTCATATGCCGCGCTCGGTGATGTCGTACCGCTTCGAGTTGTGCTTCCAGACCGGCATGCGGTGGGTCAGCGTGTAACCGGCGATGACGGCGGCGACGATCAGCAATCCGATGCCCTTCATGGGTATCAGGGCCAGGCCGATGATGAGGGCCACCGCCCATGGGCCCATACCGCTGTGGAACCACTTCGCCTCGGCGGCCTTCTCGGCCAGTTCGATGTTCTCTTGCAACGAGGCGCGCAGCGGCCCGTCGTCGAACCGCAGTTTCAGTGCGCGGCCGGACATCTCGTGGGTGAGGGCGATCTGCGCCTCGGAGGTGATGCAGTACGCTCCGCTGCGCAGTTCCGACCACATGCCGAGGTTGACCTGTTCCAGCGCGAGGGCCAGGTAATACTGGAAGATCTGCTCGTTCGGATGATGCCGGACCACGTCCTCCATCAGTTCCAGCGCCTTGTCGTTCTTGTTCTGTTGCAAGTAGACGTTGGCGATAGCGGTCCGGTAGAGCGGCTCGCCGGGCGCGAGACGCAGTGCCGTCTCGTATTCGCCGAGCGCTTCGTTCAATGCGCCGGTGGCCAGGAACGCTTCGGCGTAGTCGAAGTGGTATTCCGGGCTGTCGGGCTTGAGACTGATGGCCTCCCGGAACTCGAAGCCGGCGTCCTTGTAGTTTCCCATGACGAACGACGAGTTCGCGCGCACCGCCCAGGCCTCGTGGTTGGCGCCGTTGACCGAGATCGCTTCGCGGGCACAGTAATACGCGGAGGGGGCGTTACCGCGCTCGAAGTACTCGCGGGCGAGGGTCAGCCAGTCCCGGCCACCCTGCGCCACCGGCGCCGGCTGATTGCTCGTCGGCCGATACTGTCTGGCCTGCTGGTCGAATTGCCGTCGTTGGTTGGGGTCGAGCAGCACCCGCTCGGCCTGGCCGAGGTGGCGTACCCGGGCTTCGGCCTGCGCGCGTTTCACGGGATCCGATTGGCCCGCGCGCTTGTTCCACATTCTGCGCTGTTCGCGGATGGCCGTCTTGATGGCATCCTCGCCCGCGGTCTCGGCGAGGCCCAGGATTTCGTAGTAGTTGACGAACTCTTCGGTTGTCGTGGTCATGCTCAATTCACCTCGAGATTTTCGTTCTTCGTGCGGGCGGCTCGAATGTCGGCGGCACTGAGATTGGCGACGTTGTCGACCTCGAACGTGCCGAGTGATTTGTCCGCGGTGAGGTCGGTGATTTCGACCTGGATGGTCTGATCTATGTCGTAGTGGAAGGTGATCAGCACCGGGGAGTCCGCCGGATAGGGCGGGATGGTGAAAAGCTGCCCGCCGTCGGGCCATTTTCCTTCGGTGACGAACCGGACGTAGTCGATGTCCTCGTCGTCGCCTTGGGTGACGCAGATCCGTAGTGCGGTCTGGCCGTCGGCGACGGTGCCGAACACCTGGCTCGCCTTGGCGGGGATCTTGGTGTTGCGCGGGATCACGATGTGGTTCTTCGGCTCCCTGCTGTCGTCCAGCGCGACCGTGCCCAGCGCCTGCGAAGTGACGTCGAGGACGACCGGCTTCCATGCCGTGCTGGAGGACCCCAGCGATTCGGCTCGGATCGCCGCGCCGAGCGCCACGAGCTCGTCGGGGTTGCCTGCCCGCAGCGGTGGCTTGCCGGTCAGTTCCTCCAGCATCGTCGCCACCATCGGCATGCGCGTGGAGCCGCCGACGAGCAAGGTGTGGTCGATGTCCGCGAACCGCAGGCCCAGCTCCTCCACGAGGGAGTGGGTCAGATCGCGCGACTGGTTCAGCAGGTCGCTGGTGATGTCTTCGAACGTTTCGCGCGTCACGGTGAGCGTGCGCGTGACGCCGCCGTGACTGAGCACCACGCGGGTGGACCGGGTCGAGCTGAGGGTGCGTTTGGCCAATTCGGCCTTCTCGCGCAGGTCGGCCTCCGCGTCGAGCGCTTCATCGAGATCGCTGCCCCCTTGGGCCATGTACTGCTCGTTGAGGTGCCGCATGAGCCGGTTGTCCCATTCGAAACCGCCCAGTTCGTGTAGCCCGTCGGTGCCGAGTACGTCGAACTCGCCGTCGCCGATCCGCATGACGGTGACGTCGAACGTGCCGCCGCCCAGGTCGTACACCATGACGGTGCCGGCGCGGCCGCGGTTGAGCCCGAAGGCCAATCCGGCCGCGGTCGGCTCGTTCAGCACGTGCAGCACGTTGAGTCCGGCGATCGTGCCCGCGTCCTTGGTCGCCCGCCTGCGCGCGTCGTCGAAGAACGCCGGAACCGTGATCACCGCGTCGGTGACCTGCCCCTGCCCCAGGACGAGTTCGGCGTCCTCCTTCAGCCGTTTGAGGATCATCGCCGAGACTTCCTCGGCCGAGTAGGCGCGGTCGTCGGAAGTGACGAACCGGTAGTCCGGGTTGCCCATCTGCCGCTTGACGAACTGCGCGACATCCAGCGGCGCGGTCGCCGCGGACCGTCTGGCCATCGAACCGACCAGCACGCTGTCGGAGTCGAAGAAGACCACCGACGGCGTGAGTCGCTCGCCGTCCCGGTTGACCAGGATCTCCGGCCTACCGCTCGCTCCGACGACGGCGACCGCTGAGAACGTGGTACCGAGATCGATACCGACGGTATGTGCCACTGTTTGCCCTCCCGATGCACCTGGTGACGGTGCACGAAAAATGGTTACTGCGAGATATGCCAACCTGTGCGGTCGGAGTGCCGGCATGCGTCGGATTCGGACACGCGCCGCGCACCGGACGGTCCGCGACAATGGTCAGGGATTCGGGGCCTTCCATTCGAACTTGCACATCTGGCACTGATATTTCTGCCACCCCTGCCGGTCCTTCTCGCCGATGTCCATTCCGGTCTTCTTGCTGCATTGCGGACACACTTCAGCCATTCTCGGGCCTTCCGATGGTGGGAACTGTGCTCCAAGGTTTCGGGGGGCGCACAGGTTTAAAATCATATAAGTCCGGTACGGCAAGTGATCAGCGAATCTCGGAGTGATTTTCGGCCTGGATTATCGTCGTCGGACCGATTTGTTGCCGTTTCCGGGTGATGTCGCTGGTTTATTGCTCGATACTGCCGAAGTCGGCAAGATGTTGCTTCTGAGTTCCGATCTTCCGCTCGGGTCGCTTCCTTCGACACGAGATGACAAGGCACAGTTCAGGGTTCGCGGCCGGTCCGCGAGCCGCCGGCGATGCTCCATCGTCGACGGCGTCCGGCTCGTCCTCTCGCCGGAGGCGGTCCGATGGACTGATAGATGCCGCGCAGCCACGCGCGCACCGCCGTGTCCTCGATCTCGTTGCCGAGGATGGCGCCGACTTCCACATAGCCGACGACCGCGGCGATTGCGGCTGCTCGCGCTTGCAGCCCCCGCGGACGAAGTCGATGGTGGAAGGTGCTGAGGTGGCCGCCGGCCAGCCGAGCGCAGATGTGACGCAGAATCGCTGCTGCCAACGGGGCCGTGTCGTCGAGCAGGCATGCGTCGATCAGCAGGCCGAGGGCGTCTCGCTCCGTGGAGGCGAGTCTGTCGCGGGTGAGTTCTCGGATCAGGTGAGCCACCCCCTCTTGCGTTTTGATCAAGAAGCGGGAGCGATGGAGCACGAGCGGTATCGTCACCGCCCGATAGGGTTCCAGCGCCGGGCCTGCGGCTGCCCGCAATGCGTCCTCGAGGTCCGCGGTACGGCGAGGCATGCGAAGCAGCCGCGTCCACGCGGCCGATCGAGGACCGTAGTTCAAGCCGGCGAGGAAGGTGAGGTGCTCCGTCACGCCGGCGGGACGCTGTCTGTCCTGGCTGCGAACCACCAAATCCTCGCCTATGACAGTCGAGATGATGGCATCCCATTCCGGGTCGGGCGCGGGCGGAACGGTGAGCGCCGCGGCCAGGAATCCGGGGCGGCGGCGGGTGTCGAGTCCGGGAAGAACGATCGCCAGGATCGCATGACGCTGGTCGGTGTCGAGTGCCTGCGCGGTGGCGATCGCGACGCTGTAGGCCAGCCGCGGATCAAGCTCGGCGACAGCCTCGTACAGCGGTGCGACGGAAGGCAACGCCTCGACGAAGTAGGACGCGAGCTCTGCGGAGGCGCGCAGCCGCGCCAAGATCGACGCCGGATCCTTTCTGGTGGCCAGGAACGCCCGTGCCAGCGCGGCCGCGCGGATGCGGGCCGAGAGCCGGACCTCGTCCGCTATGACCAGGCAATCGGCGACGGTGGTCGTCGTCAGCAGAGCCTCGGCGACGGTGGAGGTGCCCGCACGTTGCGCCGCGACGTGCAGCAGGACGCACCGGTCGGCGAGGGCGAGATCAGCAGCGTTCAGAACGTGGGGTGCCAGGTGGTGTAGCAGCGCGAGCAGGCAGGTATCGCGGTAGGCGCCGAGGTTACTTCTGACCTCACGCACATACGCGCCCACCGTGTGCGCGGCCGATCGGTCGGCTATCTCCCGGCCGAGACGGGTGGCCAAGTCGTCGGCGCGGTCGGCGGGCACTGTCTCGAGCCGGCGCAAGGCTTTCCACGCCGGCGGATCGGACTCCAGGAGAAAGGCAACGAGGATGTCGCTGCCGCGTGGCAGGGCGAGCACCGTCGCGAGCCCTCCTTCGCGGCGAAGCAGGAGGGCCAGCAGGGCGTGATCCGGCCTTCCCGTCGTGAGCACCGTTATGCACCGGAGGACGGCATCGAGCGGTACGACCTCTCCGCCTCCCTCGCCCCCACGCACCGCTTCCACGGCAGCGCGCACGACGGCCCGATCGCTTGTGTCGTCGGAGAGGATGAGGCGCTGGGCCTGGTGGAGTTGCGCGACCGGCCGGGTGGACCGAACGCCTATCATTCCGGGCCGCGGACGTTCCGTGCCCGCCATGCCGGTGATGTCGAATTCCTCGGCGAAACGGGATGTCTCGTAGGTCGATACGGTGAGGCCCTCGGCGACTTCGGGGAGCCGCCGTGCCAATTCGGCGAACGCGGCGACGATCACCTCCGGCGGCTTCCGCAGAATCACCGGTAGTTGCCCGCCGCGCGCCAGAATCGCCGCGACGACGTCCGACAGCTCGTCCGGATGCAGGACAGGCAGCGGCGCCGGGGGTATGTCACCCAAACCGGTTCGGGGCAGGACGGGGCCGACCGGTAGCTGTCCCCGCCACCAGAACGGGGAGTCGAAGCGCGCCGCCAGTTCGATCACGGGAAGTGCCGTCACCGGTCCGGCCACTATGTGGGCGTAGAAGTTGCCGGGGCGTCCGGTCGCGTCCAGCCCGAGGTAGCCGCGACGGAACACGAATCGCATCCCCTCGCGGTCGGTCCATCCGTACGACACCGGCATGAGGCTGTCGCGATGTCTGTCCGGAGGAGCGGTGTATCGGCACAGCTGTAACGCGGCTCGCGTGAGCACGTCTTCGCGGTCCGCCAAACCATCTGTCGCGGCGACGGTTTGACGACCGAGTCCAGCCGCCCCCCGGGGCACCCGTGTATAGAGGAGCTGCTCCAGCTCTGTCATGCGGAGCGACCACTGATCTCGGGTAAGCGCAGCAGCACCATCAGGAGCGGATCCAGGCAGCGAAGCGGCTTCAGCACGTCGATGGCATCCGCGCTGGGGTTCTCGCCGATGGCGGCGACGGCGTGGAAGGAGACCAGGTCGGGGGGCAGCCGTCGGCCGGCCGCGACCAGGTCGTTGCCGCCGAATGCGCGCAGAACCTGCCGAACTTCCCAGTCGATCCGCTCGGCGTCCCCGAACCAGGCCGCGACGGAACTCATATCGGCCGGCGTCGAGAACAGCGGAGGGTGTCCCAGCGCCCCGGCGACGAGATCGGACTTGGACAGCGTGATCGCGACCGGTGTCCGCTGACGATGTGCGTGATCGAGCTCTTCCAGGCACGCGTTCAGCAAGTTGGCCTGATTGGCGTACGCGGTGTCGACAGCGCCCTCGACCTGCCAGACGCGTCCGTCCGGCCGGTCCAAGGACAGCGGATCCACCAGGAAGATCATCGCGTCCGCGCGGCGCACGAATCCGGCTGTCGAAGCGCGGCGGCGCGGGTCCGCCAAATCCTCACCGCAGATGTCGTGGAACAGGACCAGCGCCGGATCGTTCGGGCCGACAGCAACTTTGCACACCAGCGGGTTCCGCGCCACGTCCATGCCTTCGGGAGTCGACGGGAGGGTCGTTCGCTGCCGGAACATGGGAATGAAGTAGTCGCTGTCGAACCGGTTGCCGCTGTCGTTGTCGAAGATGAACTCCCCGAAGTCGCAGGACTCCAGCCCTTGCCGGTAGACAGCTTCGCGCAGCATGCTCGCCAGATAGTGTGTTTTGCCCGCTCCGCTGGTTCCCACCACCGCGATGGTGTAGATCGGGTAGTTGTCGATATCCTCCGGCATCGGCGTCGCGCATCGGTTGCACAGGCGGCGGGGGACCAGGGCTGGTTTGACGTCACTGAGCAGAGGGAGTGCGGGCGGCCGCGCTTTCTGGAGCACCCGGTTGGCAAGGCTTTCGTCGGTGCCATCCAACGGAGCTTCGACGACGACAGGCCAGCCACGAACCACGTCGTACACCGGCACGTTCACCGCCGGGGCGACGGAGTGCTGACCGTCGGCGTCGCCGGCCCTGCGTCTGATGCGATTGGTCGCGACGATCGGGAGTTCGCCGAGCATCACCACGTGGCCGCAGTACGGGCAGCGACGTTTCGAGAACACGTGCATCGTGTGATTCCTCTGATCCGCTGCCTGAGTCACCGGACGAATCGGCGGTCGGAATGGTTGTCAGGGCGGCCGTCGGTGCGGTCGGGGTGATGGGTGTAGGTGATGCCGATGTAGATGATGATCCCGACGACGAAGGCGACGTTGGGGATCACGGCGGTTCCCATGGCGAGGCCCTCGGTGCGGATGGCCTGGGCGTATACCAGGAGGAATTCGATGATCGCGATGGCGCCGATGAAGATCGTGATGCGTTTGGCGATGTCTTCGCTCTTGGGGAAGACGTGCACGAAGTACCAGCCGACGGCGGCACCGGCGATCGCGGGCAGGACGGCGCCCGCGATGAGCGCGAGCGGTGTGGCGTTGGACAGTGCGCTGACGGCTAACTCGGCGACGGTCAGACCGGCGACGTGGGTGGCCAGGACGACGAGGCCGCCGGCGATCAACATGCATCCGCGAAGAACGGATTCCATCGAGTCGTGCGGCTCGAGAACCACCCGGAAGCAGTAGGTGATGAAAAGCACCGCCGAACTCAGCAAGACCAGATGAAACAGGGCATAGAGCAGAAAGATGACCATCTACAGGGGTTTCCTCGGGATGTCGACGAATGTTCGGCCGGAAACGGCATGATTTCGGCCGCAGGCGGGCACGCCCCCGTGGCGTCCGATGACTGTGTGGATATCGAAACACGAAATGGTGCGGCATTATCGGTTCATGGACGAGCGATGCTACTAATCACTTGTCCAGGTATGGATTCGCCGCATAGTAACCCGGGAGCCGGTCGGATGTGCAAGATCTTGCCTGGGGCGGTGAACTATGAAACCTACTGGTTCGAAAGACGTTCGACGTCTTGCCGACGCGTATCGGCAGCGATGAAGATCGCGATATGGAACCGAGCTTACGAGTACTCGTCGCCTCGCCACTGGGGGGAATCATCGCTCCCATGCTGTCGCAGTATTTTCCGGCATCGACCGTCGCGGTGGCCTCCGATGTCGACGAGGTTCGCAGTCAAATCGTGGGACGTTTTCGGTTCGACGTGGTCATCTCGGATCTGATCTGGAACAAACCCGAAATGGAATACCGCTTCGACGGTTTGGATGTCCTGGACTTGCTTCGTGACACCAAACGGCAGAGCGAGGTTCTACTTGCCGCGCAAGGGCACAGCATGGAGAGCGACCACCTCGACGAGGCCCGGCTGCGCGCGGCCGAGATCGCCGAGTTCTACGACAAGTCATCCGGCGTGCCCGCTCTGCTCGCGGCCATCCAGCGCGCCGCGACCGGCCGCAGCGCACAGACCGTGCCCCCGCAGCAGGGGCCGCCCGCATTGTGCGCGCTGTTCACCGAACAGCGTGGCGAGACGGCAGGCCGATTGGCCGGTGCGATCGCGGCCAAATCGGCTTGGGACTACAACTCTCTCGCCCAAGTCGCCCAGGTGGGCCTCAACACCGCCAACAAGGCCACCAATACCTATATCGGGCCGATCATCCTCGCCCGCAAAGAGTTGCCGGAGGGTACGCCCCTGACCCAGGGCGCGGTCTTCCGCTGGTGCGGGGAGCACGCGCATTACCTGATCAGTTGGTGCCGCCGAAACGGCCATGCCGATGTTCTCGGTCCGCGATTCACGTAACGGCACGATCCGCACCGGGAGTCCGCAGATCGCCATCAGCGGTCGTCCCCGCGCGTCAGTACTTCCGTGTGCCCGTTTCGACGACACCAGCTCATCAGATAGCGCGCGTGTAAACCACACCAGCGGTACACGACGGCCGGGGTGAGTTCTCCGTTGGCTTCGTTCTCGCCACGTTGCGAGATGATCTGCCCGAGATGACCGTCGGCCAGCGAATGGGCCGCGTCGAGATCGACTTCGGCCGCGGCTGCCAGGGATGCGGCGTCCCACGTACGTCCGGAAGCGATCGCCCCGGCGAGCCGGCCCGCTTGTACTCCGTCGCGCCCGGTGAATAGTTCATAGAGCGAGGGGATACCGCTCGGCGCGGGGCGGCGCGGCAGGCGTTCGCCGTCGGCGACTTGCCGGATCGCCGAGAGCAGCGCCGTTATCCCCGCCGCTTTTTCGTGCACACCCGCGATCTCGTCCGCGCGGTGATAGGCCTCGTCCAAGTGATCCTGCTCCATGCCGTGACCTTGTCCGGCCAGCAGAACGGGAGTGCCGGAACGGCTTTCGCGCACCATCTGCAGAACATCCAGCCCGTCGAAGCGGAACTCTTGCGTGGGGTCGTTCCATACCAGGTCCGCGATCACCACGTCGGGTTTCTCGATGCCGGAGACAGCGCGAACCACGTCCGCTCGGTCGCGGGCGACGATGACCTTCGCCGCCGGGAACGACGTCGACAGCGTCGGTTCGATGACGTCTCCGAGCGGTGAAGCGACGAGAAGTCGCATGAATCGATTCCCCTCTCGGTATCCCCGATGAAATCTTCCGTCCCGCGGCGAGAAACCAAGTATGGACCTCGCGGAGACGCTCACGGGCAGATCATCGACGTCGGATCTGGCATTCCCCGAGGCTCTGCCGGACCGAAACAGCCGCGGCAGGACGCATTTTCGCCGATGCTTGCCGCCCTGTGGCTCGAGGCTGCAACATCTTGCCCGCTAGTGCGCTACCGCGGGCAGAGACTGTGCTGGGCGATGGTCGGAAGGTAGCGCTGCCATTCGGTGGCGGTGATCGGCCCGCTGCCGCTGTCGCAGAGTTCGGCGGCGACCTCGTCGACGTCCGTTGCCCAGACGCGCACGATCCGGTCCGGGCCGGCTGCGAGCAGCAGATCGCCGCCCGCCGCGTAGACGGCATCGTTGACCCGTCCCGTGTAGGCATTCAGCACCGCCAGCCGTCGCGGGTCGCGGGGGTCGGTGATATCCCAGACCCAGATGCCGTTGTCACTGGCGCCGCCGACGAGTCGCGTGCCGTCCGGGCCGAAATTGACGGTGATGATCGCGTCGGCGGCGCCGACCAGTGTGGACAGATGCCGGGGCGCTCCAGGGTCGGACAGGTCGAAGAGTTTGACGGTGTGGTCCATGCTGCCCGCGGCGAGGATCGGCGCGGTAGGGCTGAAGGCCACGGCGGCCAGATCGTTGGTGAATCCGGAGAGCTTCGGTAGTTCTCGCGGGCGGCCGCGATCACGGATGTCCCAGCGGAACACCGACTCGTTGGAGGTGGCGATGGCGAGCTGGGTGCCTTCGGCGTCGACGGCGGCGATGCCCGGCAGCCCCGGGCCGGTGGACACCGCGCCGAGTGATCGCGGCGCGGCGAGGTCGGCGAGGTCCCACAACGTCACCGCCGGATCGTCTTGGCCCGCGACGACCAACGTCTTCGCGTCCGGGGTGAAGGTCATCGCGGAGACGATGCCCTCGACGGCGGCCACCTTCGAAGTCAACCGGGGATGCGCCGGATCGCGCAGGTCCCACAGCAGCACATGCCCGGAACGGGTGCCGACCGCGGCCGTCGAGCCGTCGATCGCCAGTGCGACCGCTCCGCAGCTCTTCTCATCCGCGCCGACGGGCAGCGCGGCGTATTCGGCGGGTGCTCCCGGATCACCGAGATTCCACAGGTGGGCGCTGCCGTCGCCGGCGCCGGTGCCGACGAGCATGAGCGTCCCGCTGCGATCGATCGGTGTCTGGAAGACCACGCTGCCGGCCCCGCGCAGGACCGGACCGGGCAGTGGCCAGATCCGGACGGTGCCGTCGAGACTGCCCGTGACCAGCGCGTGCGCGTCGAGGGCGAAGCGCACCGACACCACGATGACCGGGTTGGGCAGTTCCATCTCCACTTGGTCGGTGTCCAGCCGCCACACGCGCGTCTTGTTGTCCGAGCTGACCGCGGCCAGCCGTGTGCCGTCCGAGCTGAAGGCGACGTCGTTGACGTAGCTGGTGAATCCACGCAGCGGGGGCTGTGACGCCGGGTGGGCCGGGTCGCGGACATCCCAGCGGCGTACCTCGTTGGCGCGTCCGGGAACGGCGAGGACGGAGCTGTCCGGACTGAATCGGAGCGACAGCGCCTGCGCCGTGGAACCGTCGGGGGGAATATCCGTCAGCGGAACGTCCCGGTCGGTGGCCCAGATGCGCAGTGCTCCCGCGTCCCCCGCGGCGGCGAGAAGTTTCCCGTCCGGGGCGAACGCGATGACGGGTACGCCGGCGGGAAATTGCAGGGCGGGCAGCGGGATCGGCTGCCGGACGTCGGTGATGTCCCAGCGGACGATCTCCGATGTGGTGGTCGTCGCGGCGAGGGAGCGCTTGTCGGGACCGAGATCGAGGGTGCGGTACTGGCCGCCGGTTCCGGCGAGGGTGGCGAGCGGTCGTGGTGCGTCCGGATCCGCGACATCCCAGAGATCGATGTGACTGCCGAATGCCGAGGCGAGCAGTGTGCCGTCGGGAGTCATCGCCACGGAGCCGAGAACGGCTCCCGGCCGGGGCGCGGGAATCCGGCTGCGGAAGTCGGCTGACCCGCGCTGTCCGGGACGGGTGCTCCGGTGCAGATGGTGCAGGTCGATCGTGGCGTCGCTGCGGCCGACGGCGAGCACGACTCCGGACCGGTCGGTGGCTACCAGCGTGCCGCCGTCGGGTCCGAGCAGCCGGGTCGGCGTCTGCACCGCGGTGCTGTCCAAGAGCGCGGAGCGCGCTTCGAGGGTCGGTTGGATGCGGAAGGCCGCGAGCGCGAGTTGCGCCGACAGCGCGGGATCGGTGCCGCGCAGTCGCTCCGCTTGGAGCGCGATCTGGCGGGACAGCGCTTCGTCTCGTGCGTGCGCGGCGTTCGACCGGGCCACCAGTGCGACACCGGTCAAGACGATCGTCGCGATCAGCGCGATCGCCAAGCCGGCGACCATTCGCTGCAATATCCGGGTGCGGCGGCGTTCTCCGGCCTGGATCGCCGCCTGGTGGGCGATGCTGGCGGCGATGTAGTCGCGTTCGTGGTGGTTGAGGTCTCGCCGATGCCCGTCGTCACGCGTCCACTCCTGGACGAACTCCAGCCTCGCGGGCCCGAGCAGCGCGCTGGGGTCCTTGGTGTTGTCGAGCCAGACCTGGGTGGCCTGGGTCAGCCTGCGGTGTACGGCCAGGCTCTCTCGATCCTGGTCGAGCCACCGGTGCATCCGGGACCAGGCGCCGATCAGCGCCTCGTGCGTGATCGCGACGGTCTCTTCCTCGACCGTGAGCAGGCGGTGCGAGGCGAACCGTTCGATCACGGTATTCACGTTGGCCACGGAATCGTGGTCGAAGAACAATTCCCGGCGTTGTACCCGGCGACGGGTGGTGACATCGTCGTCGATGTTGAGCAGACGCAGGAACGTGCGACGGGTGATCTGTCGCTGTGGCTCGGTGAGCCCGCGATACACGGTTTCGGCGGTTTGCTCGATGGCGCCGGCGATTCCGCCGACGGCGTTGTAGTCGGCGACGGTCATCTTCCGGCGGCTGGATCGTTGCCAGGTCTCGAGCAGAGCATGCGACAGCAAGGGGAGAGCGCCGGTGTCGTGCGCTTCGGCGGACCCGCGCGGCGCGAGTTCGACGATCAGCAGCTGCACGAGTTCGTCTTCCACGGTCCAGTTCGCTTTGCGGGCCGGCTCGATGATGACGTCGCACAGCGCCTGCTTGCTCAGCGGGCCGACCAGGACCGCATGATGCGCCAGCGCGTGGTGCAAGAACGGCTCTTCGGCGGCGTGGCGATAGAAATCCGCGCGCAGTCCGAGCACATGGGTCCGGCCGCTCGCGTCACCCGCGAGCGCGGCCAGGAAGTCGGCTCGCTCGCCGTCGTCGAGGCACAGTGTCCAGGTCTCCTCGAACTGGTCGATGACCAGGACGTCCGCGGCCTCCTGGAGTACTTGTGCCGGGTGGACGCCCGGGGTGACCACCGCCGCCGTGCGGCCTTCGCGCCGCAGTGCGGGCAGCAGTCCGGCGCGCAGCAGTGAGGACTTCCCCGAGCCGGAGGCGCCGGTGACGATGAGTATCCGCTGCTCGGATTCGGCGAGCGACGAAATGTGTTGCCGCAGCTGCGCCGTGAGTTCGGTGCGGCCGAAAAGCCATTCGGCGTCATCGGGCCGAAAAGGCTCCAGGCCTCGATAGGGCACCGGTCCCTGGCTCCGTCTGCGTCCGCTCGTCGGACGGACCTGCCGGACCGCGCCGAGCCAACGCTGTTGTCCCTCTGAGTCGTTCACGCCGCACGCCGTCAGGACATCCCGGAACATCCGCTCGTTCTGTTCGGTCGGCACATGATGACCGGCGAACCATCCGCTAACCGTGCCGTGCAGGCCTCCCGAGCGGTCGACGACCTGGCGGACGGTCAACCCGGCGGTGGTGCGCAGCCGTGTGAAGGCCGCCGCGAATTCTTCTCGGGTGGAGATGGATCGAGGATCCACCCGCCCCCCGCCCCCATCGGTCATGACCGGAGTCTAGCGAGATCCGAGCAGTGGCGCGGCGTGTCGTATGGACCTTGTATTGACTTCTTTCTCGGCAGTACGCACTGCTCAGAGGCTGTTTCCAGAACCCGCGACGCGATCGCGCACCGCGTATCGCCGCAGTGGGGAGGAAAGGAAACAGCCACCATGTCCGCACCATCACTGTCGTTGCCCACCCGGCCGAGGCACGGATTCGGCCGCGCTCTCGATACCTTCCGCAGGGCGGCGATCCACGTACCGGCCTACGCCGACTTTCTCGCGCGCCGCGAAATCGAACCGGCAAACATCCGGACCGCCGATGACTTCGCCGCATTGCCGCCGATGACCAAAGCGGAGTATTTGCGGCACTACCCGTTGCGCATGTTGCTCTGGCACGGTGACGTCGCTTCGGCGGGGACCTGGTCGTGCAGTTCCGGCTCCACCGGCAGGCCCACCTATTGGCCGAGGGACCTCGTCGCTCAGGAAGAGGCGATCGACCTCTACTCACGAGTGTTCCGCGACAGCTTCCAGACGCGGCAGCGGTCCACGCTGTTGGTCGTCGGATTCGCGATGGGCAATTGGATCGGAGGCACCTACACCTACGCGGCTGCTACCGCCATGCGTCAGCGCGGGCACCGCATTTCGATCATCGCACCCGGGATCGAACCGGAGACGATCCTGGCCGACATCGCCGAACTGGGCCCGCATTACGACCAGGTCGTCTTGGCCGGATATCCCCCGTTCGTCAAGGACGTCCTGGATCGGGCGCCCGCCGAGGTGCTGCGCCAGAACCTGCGCATTCTGCTGGCAGGCGAGGCCATCACCGAAGAATGGCGGGATTACGTGCTCGACCGGATCGGCGAGCCGGGGCAGCCGGGTGCGATCCGCGTCGTCTACGGCACCGCCGATGCGGGCATCATGGGCTGCGAGACGCGCACCAGTGTCGCCGTCCGCCGCGCCGCCGGCGCCGATCCTGCGCTGAGCGAGGCGTTGTTCGGCGACGCGCACCTGCAGCCGACCTTCGTGGAGTACGACGCGGAGTATCGGTACACCGAAGTCGACGCCGAGGGACGATTCCTGTTCAGCGCCGATACCGCGATCCCGTTGCTGCGCTACCGGATCAACGATGCCGGCCGGATCTTCTCCGCCGCGGAACTCGCCGCCGTCCTCGACGCGCACGGTCACCGTCTGCCGGTGCGCACCTCGACCGACTCCTGCGGGTTCCTCGCCCTGCACCGGCGCACCGACGTCGCCGCGTCGTTCTACGCCCTGGAGATCTATCCGGAGAACATCCGCGCCGCGCTGGAGGACCCGGACATCGGCCCAACGGTCACGGGAAAGTTCGTGCTGGTGACCGAGACCGACGCGCGATTCGAGCAGACCTTGCGGCTGCGCGTGGAACTGCGCGACGGCGTCTGCCCCGCAGGCGGATTCACCGCGCTGCTCGAGCGCAAGGTGGTGGATGCCCTGCTGCGCACCAACAGCGAGTACCGCCGCCTGCACCAGACCCTCGGCCCGGCCGTCGAGCCGGAGATCAGCCTGCACCGGCATGGCAGCGCGGGTTTCGAGACGGGCGTCAAGCACCGGTGGACGGGGGCTCGGTCATGATCGAGATCCTGCATCCGGCGGACGACGAGCGACGCATCGCCGAGCTGTGCGCACCGAATTCCGGGTACCGGCTGGTCGACGGCTGGGCGAGCGCGGCAGAGGAACTCGCCATGATCGAACGGCCCGATCTCGCCGCGGGCACCACGGCCGCGGCCACGGCGCTGGCGGGCTACCCGGCCTCGCTGCGGGACGGTGAGGCCGTCGACCGGATCACCCGCTACGTCGTGTACCCGTGGCGCCGTACCGTCGTCAAACTTCCCGACCGCGAGCATTTCTGGCGTTTGCGCACTGCCAGGAACCGGCACCTGCTCACCGGTGAAGAGCAACGGGCTTGGTCCGGCGCCGTGGTGGGAGTTGCCGGACTCAGTGTCGGAGCTTCCGCGCTGGCGGTCTGCGCGTTGTCCGGCGCCCGGCGGTTCCGGCTCGCCGAGTACGACACGCTCGGATGCACCAACCTGAACAGACTCCAGGCGTCGGTGTGCGACCTCGGCGAACCCAAGCTGACTCTGGCGCAACGCCGTACGTTGGAGCTGGACCCGTACAGCGAGATCGCTGCGTTCCCGCACGGTTACCGGCCGGAGAACGCCGCGGACTACTTGGGCGGGCCGGGAGGCGCCACGCCCTTGACCGTCCTCATCGAGGAGATGGACGACCTCGCGCTGAAAGTGGATATCCGCAGACGAGCGCGTGCGCTCGGCGTCCCCGTGGTGATGGCGACCGACCACGGCGACAGCTCCTTCGTGGACGTGGAGCGCTACGACCTGGACCCGGACTATCCGCTCTTGCACGGCCGGGCCGGCGATCTGACCGCACTGACGGCGGCCGAGCTGCGCGATCCGGCGCGACGGATCGAGCTGGCGACCGCCATCGTCGGCAGCGACGTCACGCCGCGGACGCGCTACTCGCTGACCGAAGTCGGCCGGAGCCTGTCCTCGTGGCCGCAGCTGGCCACCGCGGTGACTCTCGCGGGGACGCTGGCCGGTCTGGCGGCACGGTTGATCGCTTGCGGTAGCGGGTTGCCCTCCGGCAGGTATCGAGTGGATCTCGACACGCTGTTGCAGGGCACGCGGGAGCGTTGGAACGAACTGGGAGAGGCGGAGTTCCTCGCGATGCTGGGGCTCCCCTAGCGCCGTGGGGTCAGCAAGATCTTGCTGCCCCGGACACGCGTCGAGCCGAAAGGAACCCGGGTACGGCGGTGGCCGGCCATACCTGGCACGGCTTCCGGGTTCTGCTCGGCTCGATCCGAGTCCGATGCTTGGCTGGCGAGGTGCGATGCGCCGAGTGCCAGCATTTCAACCGCAACGACTCCGCGTTCTGCCGGCACTGCGGTGTGCGTGCCCGCCGAAAGCGGATCGGGAGCGACGGTGTGGCCACGCCGAAGGCGGTGGAGGATCTTCGTTCTTCGCTGAGCGATCTGCTCGACCGGATCAGTCGGTGCGAGATCGACCTGGCCGACAGGCAGTTGGTGGAGGAGACGACTCGGCGCGCGGCGGCCGAGGCGGCGAAGGAGCGACCGAACCGGATCGTGCTCACGGGAGGCCTGTACGCGGTCGGAGAGTCGGTCGCGGGCGTGGCCTCCTTGGCGAGCGCGGTGATGGCATCGAAGGACGCGGTGAAAGCAGTCTTCAGCTGATCCGTCCGGCCGCACCGGCATCTAGACATACATACTGTATGTATGTAACAGTGGTCGGGAAACCCGACCCTGGGAGGACCCATGGCAACCAGCACAGCTCTCGGCCGCACCCACGAGGTGGATCTGCCCGGCGGCCGCATTCGCTATCACGAGAGGGGAGAGGGTGCTCCGGTCGTCTTCGTGCACGGCCTGCTCGTCAACGCGGATGTCTGGCGCAAAGTGGTGCCCGTGGTCGCCGCGGCCGGATACCGCTGCCTGGCGCCGGACTGGCCGCTGGGCTCGCACGAGATTCCGGTCCCGGACGCCGATTTGACCCCGGCCGGCGTCGCCGACCTCATCGCCGCGTTCCTCGAACGCCTGGACCTCACCGACGTCACCCTGGTCGCCAACGACACCGGCGGCGCGATCACCCAGGTGCTGCTGACCCGCGACCGGTCCCGCGTCGGCCGCGTCGTGCTCGCCTCGGTCGACAGCTACGAGGGCTTCCTGCCGCAGCCGTTCACCTCGCTTCCGCTGCTGGCGAAGATTCCCGGATCGCTGCGCCCCCTCACCGAGGCGCTGCGGATCCGGGCGCTGCACCGCCTGCCGCTGGCGTTCGGATGGGTCGCCAAGCGGCCCGTCCCGCCCGAGATCGTGGACTCTTACCTGCTGCCGAGCCGCAATTCCGCCGCCATCCGCAAAGATTTGCGGCGCTTCCTGAAATCGGTGCATCGCCGCTACACGCTGGAAGCCGCGCGCCACTTCGCCGACGTCGACATCCCGGTGCTGCTGGCCTGGGCGCGCGAGGACCGGCTGTTCCCGGTGTCGTTCGCCGAACGACTGGCCCGCGACCTGCCGGACGCGCAACTGAAGCTCATCGACGACTCCTACACCTTCGTGTCGGAGGACCAGCCCGAGTTGCTCGCCGAATCGATCCTGGAGTTCACTCGGCTGCATGCCACGCCGTAGCCAGGAAGACCGGTCTCGCGCAACCAGGGCCGCGCTCGAACAGGCGGGACGCCGCCTGTTCACCGAGCGCGGCTGGGCCGGAACCTCGGCGGAAGAACTGGTCACCGAGGCCGGTGTCACCCGGGGCGCCCTGCACCACCACTACGGCGACAAACGCGGACTGTTCCTCGCGGTGCTCGAGCAGATCGAGGTCGAGATCACCGAGGAGATCGAGAACGCCATCGCCGCGGTCGATTCCGAAGACGTAATGGCCGGAATGGCGGCGGGGCTCGCGCTTTTCCTGGAAATCTGCCAGCGCCCCGCGGTGCTGCGGATCGCCCTCACCGACGCCCCCGCCGTGCTCGGCTGGCAGGCCTGGCGGGAATTCGAGTCCGCCCACGGCCTCGGGCTGATCACCACGCAACTCGAGCGCGCCCGCGCCGCCGGGTTGATCGCCGACGCCGCCATCCCCGTACTCGCCCAGCTCGTGGTCAGCATGATCAGCGAGGCCTCCTTGATCGTCGCGCACGCCGAGGACCCCGAACTCGCCCGCGCCCAGACTCAGCAGTCGGTGCTTTTGTTGATCTCCGGACTCCTGCGCACCAGCGGCTGAACCGCGCGGACGGCGCTCGGCGCGCGTCCGCCTCCGCCGGCGCCGCCCGCTCGTCGCCAGGAGGTAGGTATCTCGCCTCCCCGGATCCGGCCACTCGGGGCCTTATCCTGCGCACGTGACAGAGCAGCGCTCGGCACCTCGATTCCGGTGGCGTGCGACGCCGCTGACCGTGGGCATCGTGCTGGCGGCAGGCGGTGCCGCGACCCGGCCGTTCAGCTGGCCTGCGACCGCGATGGTGGCGGTGGCGGCGCTTGGCGCGCTGGTGCTCGCTTTTCGCGGGCGAAGCGAGCGGCCGCCGTGCACCACCCGGCTCAGACGTGGTGTGGCCGTGTGGTCGATGCTGCTGGGCGCGGTGCTGGCGTGGGAGGTCTACGCATTGCTGCGGCAGCCCGCCCTGAATCAACCGAGCGATGAGCACCCGACATTGTCCACGCTGCTGGATCCAGCGCTCGAACAATGGCCGCTGCGGCTCGCCGGTTGGCTGGTGTGGCTGGGCGCCGGCTGCCGGCTGGTGTCGAGATGAGCGATCGAGCCGTCGTCCTCCTCGGATTCGGCCTGATCGCGGCGGCTGCACTCACCGCGATCGCGCTGACGCGGCTGCGCCGCGATCGAATCGCGTCCCTCGGCGAAACGCTCGCGTACCTGACCAGCACGCGAACAACGAGAATCACCGCCGTGCTCGCCTGGGCATGGCTCGGCTGGCACTTCCTGGCCAGATGAGGCCCACGCGCCGAACCGCCCTGACGTCGTGCGTCCGCATTTGCACGACGAACCGTCCTTCGGTCGTCCGGCTGAGGCCGCGCGCCTGATGTCCGGAGTCCGAACACCGACGCGCCCAGCGCACCGCAACTCCCGGTTCCGAGCGAAGCGAGACCGAGCATGTTCCGTTC
>NZ_JBHVDM010000052.1:0-47931 GCF_042802775.1 Nocardia sp. NPDC057455
TTCGTCGCCTACGCGACGGCCACTCGGACGCGAGCCGGGCCGCCAACGGGCGGATGCTCGGTCTCGCTTCGCTCGGAAGCGGGGGTTGAGGTGTGCTGGGTGCGTCGGTATGCGCGTTCGGACTTGGGCACGCGGCTCGGAGTGGATCGTCGAGGTCGATCGGTACTGGTGGTTGGTCGGGGCAGCGTGGGTCGTTCGGGGCGAGGGGGTTGGGTTTTGGCCGGCGTCAGCGGTGGAGGTTCGGTCTTGCTGCGCTCGGAATGACGTGGTGGGGGTGTGCGGCGCACGCTCGGAGCGGATGATCTGCAACGGCGATGCTCGGCAGTGTGCACGGCGACTGGATGGGGGCGGCTGGGCGCAGCGGGGCCTCCGCTTCATTCGAGATCGTGGGGTGGTACGGCGCATCGGCACTCGAGGGTGCACGGCATGTACGGCGGCCGACCGTGAGTCGATCGCGAATTCGGGCTCGCCTCTGGGCGGCGACCACCGCATGCTCTGTGGCGCGTTCGACGGCGAGCGTTGTTCTTCGACTCCGCGCGGCGCGGGTGGGCGGATCGCGCGTAGTCGGCGAGGTGGTCGCGCGGCAATCGGATGCCGCTGGCTGGGTTGATGCCGGTGTCCTTATATATCTGGTCTGCTGCACGGGCCTGCGGCGCGCTGACCGTTGTCGTGGCTCGGTAAGCTGCTGCTTCGTGGTTTCGCCGAAGTCGCAGGACGCTGCGCTGGATAGACGTACCCGATTGCTGGCCGCCGCGGCGGTGACGCTCGGGGGGCTGGCGGATGTGCTGGCGCCTCTGGGTGAGATGTTCGCGGCGCGGGGGCACGAGCTGTACCTGGTCGGCGGGAGCGTGCGGGACGCGGTGCTCGGCCGGTTGGGGACCGATCTGGATTTCACCACCGACGCACGGCCGGAGGTGGTGCAGGACATCTTGCGCGGCTGGGCCGACCATCTGTGGGATACCGGCGGCCTGGCGTTCGGCACGGTCAGCGCGTCGAAGGCCGGGCAGCAGCTGGAGATCACCACCTTCCGCGCCGACAACTACGACCGGGTGTCGCGCAACCCCCAGGTGACCTTCGGCGACTCGCTCGCCGAAGACCTGGTGCGCCGGGACTTCACGGTGAACGCGATGGCCGTGAAAGTCGGTGCGGACGGCGCGCTGGAGTTCGTCGATCCGCTCGACGGCATGACGGCCTTGCTCGAGGGCGTGCTGGATACGCCTGCCGCGCCGGAGGATTCGTTCAACGACGATCCATTGCGCATGTTGCGCGCCGCGCGATTCGTCTCCCAGCTGGGATTCGAGCCGCATCCCCGGGTGCGGGCCGCGATCACCGCGATGGCCGACCAGATCGACCGCATCACCGCCGAGCGGGTCCGGGTCGAGCTGGACAAGCTGATCGCGGGCGCGCATCCGATCGACGGCATCAACGTCATGTGCGAGACCGGGCTGGCGCAGCGGGTGCTTCCCGAGGTACCCGCGATGAAGCTGGAGATCGACGAGCACCACCAGCACAAGGATGTCTACTGGCATTCGCTCACCGTGCTGGAGCAGGCGATCGACCAAGAGGAGGGCGACCCAGACTTGGTGCTGCGCTGGGCCGCGCTACTGCACGACATCGGCAAGCCCGACACCAAGCGCAACGAGCCGGGCGGCGGCGTCAGCTTTCACCACCACGAGGTGGTCGGCGCGAAGATGGTGCGCAAACGGATGCGCGCGCTGAAATATCCGAAGCAGTTCACCGAGGACGTTGCCCGGCTGGTGTTCCTGCATCTGCGCTTCCACGGTTACGGCAAGGGCCAGTGGACCGACTCCGCCGTCCGCCGCTACGTCACCGACGCCGCGGACCTGCTCCCCCGCCTGCACAAACTCGTCCGCGCCGACTGCACCACCCGCAACAAGCGCAGGGCCGCCGCGCTGCGCGCCACCTACGACGAGCTCGAGGTGCGGATCGAGCGGTTGCGTGAGCAGGAGGATCTGGCCAAGCTCCGCCCCGATCTGGACGGCAACGCGATCATGGAGCTGCTCGGCCTGCCCCCGGGACCCGAGGTCGGACGAGCCTGGCGCCATCTGAAGGAACTGCGGCTGGACCGCGGCCCCCTCAGCCGGGACGAAGCCGAAGCGGCGCTGCTCGAGTGGTGGAAGACGCAGAGCTGATCAGGTCAGAAGACGATCAGGGTGGTGCCGGCCAGGATGGCGGAGCGCATCTGGGCGAGATCGAAGGACCCGGAGATCTCCGGCAGTTCGACGCGGAAACGGATCAGGTCGTCCTCGCGCTCGGCACGCACGATCCGCGCGTCCTTGGGCAGGTGCTCGAGCGGTAGGGCGGGAACGTCGATCACGCGTCGCGGAATGCGCACGCCGAACCAGGTCACTCGGCGTATCTCGATGTGCAGGCGGTTGTCGGTGACCGACGCGTCCACCAAGGCGGTGAGCAGTCGCCTGCGGTGCCTGGCTCGGATCAGCCCGTTCGGGCGCACGTCCAGGTCCCAGTCCAATGGCTGGGTGTTCAGCCACCCGACCAGCGCCGCCGTGGTGACGGTGCCGTCGAGGTCCAGCCGGGCGGTGCGCACCTTGGTCGGCACGCCCGGAATCAGGCGGACGCCGTGTGCGATGACGGTCACGGACTCGATCGGGTGATCGTCCCAGCTCAGCCGCGACAGCACCGTCTTGGTCTGGAAATGCGCGCCGCGGCGGCGCACCTTCAGCACCTGCAAGGTGGCGTGCAGGTCGTGGCCGAGCAGTGTCGCGCTGACCTCTTGCCCGCCGAACCGGCTCAGGATGCCCTCGCTGAGCATGGTCATCAGCACATCGGGCAGCAGCGCCGTGACGGTGCCCGCGCCGAGATCGGCGACCGGATCCACCCATGCGGTGCTGAGCGCGACCCACTGCTCCAGCCAGGATTGATCGAACAGGCGCTTTCCGAGATCGACGGCCCGCAGCGGCGACCAGGACTTCGGATCGAAATACGTGGCCATGATTGGAACGAGCGTACTGGGCGCGTGGGCTCGAATCGGCGCGCTGTGACCCAGGTCGCGCGGACCGGCTGTCTTGCCCGGGGCAAGGGTCGGGCACGAGAATCGAGAGGCCGTCTGTCACGCACTGCTGGGAGGACGCACATGGCGCTGGATCTGAACAGTGATCTCGGCGAGGGCTTCGGACCGTGGACGATGGGCGACGACGCCGCCATGCTCGACATCGTCACCAGTGCGAACATCGCCTGTGGATTCCACGCGGGTGACCCTGCGATCATGCGCAAAACCTGCGCACTCGCGGTGCAGAAGGGAGTGCGGATCGGCGCCCACGTCGGTTATCGCGACCTGGCCGGTTTCGGTAGGCGAGAGATCGCCGTCGCGCCCGGAGAACTGCGCGACGAGGTGCTGTATCAGATGGGCGGCCTCGATGCTTTCGCGAAAGCCGCCGGGGATCGGGTGCGCTACGTGAAACCGCATGGCGCGCTCTATCACTCGGCCGCGCGCGATCGGAAACTGGCCGACGCCGTCGCGGCCGCGATCACGGAGTACGACCCGCGGCTGGCCCTGCTCGGCCCGGCCGGCACTCAGTTGGAGAGGGCAGCCGAGGCCGCCGGGGTGCGCTTCGTCGGCGAGGGCTTCGCCGACCGTGCCTACACGCCCGACGGCTCGCTGGCCGCGCGCGGTACGCCCGGGGCGGTGCTGGGGCCGCGGGACGCGGTCGACCAGGCGATTTCGATCGCGAAGTCGGGAGCCGCGCGGACGGCCGACGGTTCCGGCGAGGTCGCGGTACGCGCCGCGAGCATCTGCGTGCACGGTGATTCGCCCGCGGCGGTGGAGATGGCCCGGCACATCCGGACCGCGCTGGACGAAGTCGGCGTGCCGGTGGAGCCGTTCGGCTGAGGCCGGGACATGAAGACGAAGGACACGGTGACGCACGCGCAGCGCCAGGCGGCCGAGGAGGCGATCCGCGCGGCGGGTGATCGGGCGCTGCTGATCACTCCTCAGCGGCGTGCGGTGGTCGCGGAACTCGTCGCCGCCCTGCGGGATCGCCCGGTACCCGGTGTGCAGGATCTGCTTCCGGCCGCGGAAACCGTATTGCTGACGCTCGATTCAACGCTTGCCGCGGAACCGGTCCGCCGAGCGCTGACGACGCTCTTGATCGCACTGCACGCCGAAGGGACGACCGCTGTTTCCCGTGGAACATCGCACGCTTCCCGCGCCGACCCGGTGTCGATCCCGGTGCGGTACGACGGAGTCGACCTCGACGAGGTGGCCCGGATGCTGGAAGTCACGACCGCGGAAGTGATCGCCGCGCACACCGGCACGGTGTGGCGTTGCGCTTTCGTCGGATTCGCGCCGGGCTTCGGGTACCTGGAATCACCCGACGGCCGGTTGTCCGTTCCGCGTAGAGCGCAGGCGCGCACGTCGATTCCGGCGGGCGCGGTCGCACTCGCCGGTGGATACAGCGCCGTGTACCCACGGAGCACACCCGGCGGGTGGCAGCTGATCGGCACCACCGACCTCAGGATGTGGGATGCCGAGCGCGACCCACCCGCGCTGATCCGCGCGGGCGCCACGGTTCGGTTCGTCGACGCGAGGGACGGCCGATGATCGTTGTCGAGCAAGTCGGTCCCCTCGCGACCATCCAGGATCTCGGACGGCCGGGTTGGTTCGACTCCGGTGTCGGTCTCGCGGGGGCGGTGGATCGCGGGTCGCTGCGGCTGGCCAATCGGCTGGTCGGCAACCCCGAGGGACACGCGGCAGTCGAAGTGCTGATCGGTGGCCTCGCGCTGCATGCGGAGGAACACGTCATGCTGGCGGTCACCGGCGCTCCTGCGCCCGCTACCGTCGACGGCAGACCCGTGGGTCACGCGAGTGTGCTCGAGCTCGAACCGGGCCAAATCCTCAGGCTGGACTACGCGACCGTCGGCCTACGCAGCTACGTCGCGGTGCGCGGCGGCATCGACGTACCGGAGACGCTCGGTTCCCGCAGCCGCGACACCATGTCGGGCTTGGGACCGGAGCCGTTGGAGAAGGGCGATCGCCTCCCGATCGGGCTTTCTCCGCGCACGATTCCGGTGGTGGACTTCGCCCCCGTCGCCGAGTTACCCGCGCACGTCGTCACCGTACGGGCCGTGCTCGGTCCGCGCGATGATTGGTTCACCGACGCCATGGCCTTGTTCGAGGGCGAGTGGGAGGTCTCCACCGACACCGACCGGGTCGGCGCCCGATTGGCTCGCCGTACCGGCCCACCGCTGACCCGCAAGGTCAGTCGCGAACTGCCGACCGAAGGCATGGCACTCGGCTCGATCCAGGTGCCGCCGAGCGGGCAGCCGGTGGTCTTCCTCGCCGATCACCCGGTCACGGGCGGCTATCCGGTGATCGCGGTGGTCGTCGACGCCGACGTCGACGCCATCGCGCAGACCCGGCCCGGTCAGCCCGTCCGGTTCGTGCGGGTGGGCTGACTGCGGTTCGCGCCCGGTTGCAACCGGGCATGCATGAGATACACGTTGTAGCTGTCCCACGCCGAGAGCATGAAGTACAGGTCCTCGCCGGTCGACCACGGATGGATGAAGCCGCCATAGGACTTCGGATAATCTGCGGTGGACACCAGCGGGATCGCGTCCGTCCACGCCCCCTGCGGGCTCGCCGCGCTCCGCAGCACTATCGCGCCCCGGGCGGAATCCAAGTAGACCATTTGCCACTGCTCGGTCTCCCGGTCGTAGCGCACCGAGAGTTCACTCGCCATACCGAGCACCAAAGGGGTGGCCTGGTTCTCGGCTGCGGGCGCCCAGCTGCCGCCCACCCAGTACTGATAGGCGGACTTGTTCAGGATCTGACGCTTCGGGACCCGCGCCAGCGCGATCGTGCCGATGCGTCCGTTGGGGGTGCCGAACATGTAGACGTAGTCACCGTGCGGCACCATCGCCGCGACCTGGAATTTACCGAGACCGAACAGGTTGTCCCATCTGGCATGCTGATCTTTCTTCCAGGTGCGGCCGCGGTCGTCGGAGTACGCGATGCCGCCGTAGTTGGTCCACCACAGGCCTGGGATGCGGCTCCACCTGTTCACCGACATATAACTGAGGTACTGCCGGTTCCCGACGGCGAACCCTGAGGTGGGGATGGTGGTGGTCTCCCAGTTCTTGATCTTGCGGCTGCCCAGGATCTCCGCGGCGTGGCAGCGGCTGTCCTGCGCGAAGGTATCCAGGGCCAGGCCGTCGGAGAGCTCGCGGTCGGTGCTGAAACCGATGACGTTGCTGCGCCAGTCCTGGTCGTCGTTGCCCGCGCCGCCCACGCCCCAGCCTTTGCCGAAGGTGTCACCGAAGACGACGGCGACCTCACCGGGCGCGGTCTCCCACATCAGGCCGAGATCCGTGCCGTCTACCTGCCAGCGCATATCGGTGCGGTTGGGCGAACCGTGCCCGGTCACCTGCTCGACCAGCTCGACCGACTCGACGGTCGGCGCGGCCACCGGCGCCGCGAGCGGACCCGGCTCGGCCGGATGCACCACCTCCGGTGGAGCCGGTTGCGGCTTCTCGCCGGGGCCACCGGGCACCGGGACGGGAATCGGCTCGACCTCCGGCTTGAACTCGATGCGCGGCAGTTTGACCGGCGCACCGGAACCTGAGCCGGAGCCACTGTCCGAACCGGACCCCGAGGCGGAACCGGAACCACTGCCCGTATCGGGACCAGAGGCCGAGCCGGAGGAACCGGTTCCCTCGTCGGTGCCGGTCTCGGGCGTCGGGCTCGGATCGGGATCGGGTTCGGGGTGCTCGGGATAGTCCCTGATGTCCGGGCATGGGTTGTCGCACGGATTCTCCGGCAGCGGATCGGGGACGATCCGTGTGTTGTCCTGCGGCGGGTCGGGCACCGGAACCGGCGTGAGTTCCGGGACCGGCACCGGGATGTCGATCTGCGGCGGCAGCGGCGACGGTGGCGGCTGCGCGGGATCGGGCTCGCGATCGAGCGGGTCGAACCCGACCTCACCGCAGCTGTTCACCGGCGGCGGCGCCCACGGGAAGGGTGCGGCCGGTGCGGTGGGCAGCGGCACGGTGAGGGCGCCGACGAGCAGTGCGCCGAACAAGACCGGTGCACAAGGGGATTTGATTCCGGAGGCGCGCATCAGGTCGGCCCGGCCGCGGTCATCAGGCGGTCGGATGCCCGGCGACGGTCCGAGTTGCCCACGCGCCCAGCAGTTGTCCGACCGCATCGGGATTGTGCACCGGAGAACCCATGTCGTCTTGACTCCTGTCGGTCGGCGGCTGACAGGTCAACTTACCGGAACAATCGCGGTGAACGGGGGACGGCGAATCGAAAAAGCGCCGCGTGATGGAACCGGCGCCGTACCGCGCGCGTCAAAGGACATATGAACGAGATCGAGTACGTGTTCGGTACCGGTGACGGACCCGTGCACGTCTGGACCAGCCAGGCCGACCTGGAACTCGGCGACACGGGTGCGGCCGACGCGGTGCGGCTGGACTTCGACGGGGACGGTATCGCCGATGACGCGCTGTGGGATCCGGCTGGTTCGGGCAGCGCCGACATCGCGGCGCTGGATCTCGACGACGACGGTGTGCCCGACCACTTCTTCACCGATCCCACCGGCCTCGGCACGTGGAATCACCAAATCACCGGTCTGCCCGGCGATGCGGCGAGCGAGCAGCTGGACTGGATCGTGCGCACGGAGGCGGAAGTGCCGGATCGTGCGCTCGGCGACACGCGATTATCGGATTCGCAGGCGCTTGCCGATTCCGCGGCCGTACCGTCCGGCGATCCGGCGGCCGACACGATGCCCGAGCACCTGACGCACCGGCTGAGCCGCGGCGTGCGCAATCTCGGCGACGAACCGTACATCAGCTGATCGCGCGGCGCGTGTTCAACGCTATGCCCCCGATTCCCGCGGCATAGATCGCGGCGCCGGTCAGCACCACGACCGCCGATCGGCCGTCGTCTGGAATGATCAGGGCCGCGGCCGCGATCGCCAGCACGAACGTGATGTTGAAAACCGTGTCCTGCAGCGCGAACACCTGACCGCGGCGAGCGTCGTCGATATCGATCTGCATGGTCGCGTCGCCGGTCAGTTTGATCGTCTGCCCGGCGAGTCCGAGCAGGAAGGCGCCGGCCAGAAGGAGTTCGTGCGCACGCTCCACCGCGGCGCCCGAATCGGCGAACGCGATCGGCGTGACCAGCGTCAGCTGCACCAGCATGGCGGTGACCAAACCGGCGACCACGGTGCGCGCCCGCCCCAGCCGGGGAATGAGCAGTGGCGCGACGACGGCCGCCACCAGCATGCCCGCCGCGGTGGCGGCGATCGCGACGCCGAAACCGACCAGGCCACCACTGAGTCCGGTGCCGTCCACCGGGGCCTGGCGCAACACCAGCACCATGATCAGCGAATTCAAGCCGAACACGATTCGGTGGGTGCCGATGCCCAGCATCGCCGTCGTGACCGCTCGCGATTCCCACACCGCGGTGGTACCGGTACGCAGACCGGTGGCGATCGCATGCACGGTGTTCTCGCCCTTCGCCGCGTCGGGCGTGGGACCGAGCACCCGTGGCTGGAACCCCGCGGCCAGCGCCGCGCCGAGCAGCGACCCGGTCCCGCTGATCGCGACCGCGACCGCCGAGGCGAAGTCGCCCGCCCCGATCAGCCCGATCACTCCCACCGCCACGGCCGCTCCCGCACCGGCGCACCCGGAGGCGACCGTGGCCAGCACCGAGTTCATCGGCACCAGCCATGCTTGCGCCAGCACCCGCGGCAGCGCGGCGGAGACACCCGCCAGGACGAATCTGCTGACGCCCACCACCGCCAAGGCCAGCAACAGCAGCGGTGTCTCACCGACGCCGGCGAGCAACCCTACGCTGATCAGTGCGATCAGCACCGCGCGCAGCACGTTGGCCACCAGGAGTACGGCCCGCCGGTCCCAGCGATCCAGCAGCGCGCCCGCGTACGGTCCGATCAGCGAATACGGCAACAACAGCACCGCGAAGCCCGCCGCGATGGCCAGCGGATCGGTCTGCCGTTCGGGGTTGAACAGGATCGCGCCCGACAACGCGGCTTGGAACATCCCGTCGCCGAATTGCCCGGCGAAACGCACCACGGCCAGACGCGACACGCCCGGGCTTTGCCGAAGTGTGGCGCGCAGTCCACCCGGCCGTTGCTCCGCGGGAGTGAGGCCTTCGGCGTGACCAGTCGACACGTCCGCGAGCGTACTGCGTTCGCCGACGACGACGCACAACCGCGCGTCGCCCGTGAACCTCGCGGCGCCCGAGTCAGACCCGGTCGACCAGCGCGCTCACCGTCGTGCGCATATCCGGCGCCATCGGCAGCTCGTCGAGCGCGCTCGCGTCGATCCAGGCGAACGCGTCGTGCTCCCCTGGCGCGAGGACGACATCACCCGGCTCGGCCTCCGCCACGAAGCTGTATTTCCGTACTTTCGACTTGGTGCGGGTGGCGTAATCGAATCCACCGAGGAAGTCGAGGACGGCGCGCAGCCGCAGCCCCGTTTCCTCCAGCAATTCCCGCTCGACGCACTCGGCGAATGTCTCCCCCGATTCGACTCCTCCACCGGGCAGTTCGTACATACCGCCGTGATAGTCGTCGGCGACCCGGCGCACCACCAGAAGCCGCCCTTCGCGGAACACCGCGACGCCGACCACGAAGTGCGCGACGCCATCGCGGTGTGCTTCGCTACGGAGTTGCTGCTCGATCCGGGCCAGGTCATCGGATTCCAGCACGTCGTTCCCTCCGGTCGGCGTTGTGGCGCTTGGTAATCGGGGCCGGACCGCGATATCCGGCGAGGTGGCCCGACGTTTCGACGTACCGGTTGGTTCTGCTCGCCTCCCGTTCACCTTCCGGTCGCTCGCGTAAAATGCCGAGTGCGGCACAATTTACTAGGAACGCGGAGTACCGCGGCGGAAGTGCTCCTACCCTGAATGGCGATCGGTGCACGGTCCCGAGAGGAGGACCATGATGTCCACACTCACGACACCACACATCGATGTCCACCGTGGCGGCGACCGTATGAAGACGCGGGTCTCCTGGCTGGATTCGAAGCACTCGTTCTCCTTCGGCGAGCATTACGATCCCGACAACACCCATCACGGCTTGCTGCTGGTCAACAACGAGGATGTCGTCTCGCCCGGGCAAGGTTTCGACACCCACCCGCACCGGGACATGGAGATCGTCACCTGGGTGCTGGGTGGCAGTCTGGTGCACCAGGACTCTCTGGGCCACACCGGTGTTATCTATCCCGGGCTGGCTCAGCGGATGAGCGCGGGCACCGGCATCCTGCACTCGGAGAAGAACGACTCGTGGCGGCTGGACGGCCGCGTCTCCGAACACGAGGAGCCCGTGCATTTCGTGCAGATGTGGGTCGTGCCGGATGAGCCGGGTCTGACTCCTGGCTATCAGCAGCTCGAGATCGATGACGAACTAGCGGGAGGCGGTCTGGTCACGGTCGCCTCTGGGCTGCCCCGATACCGCGATCGCACCGCCATCGCCATCAACAGCAGCCATTCGGCGCTGCACGTGGCGCGTATGGCCGGCGCGGAGCCGGGCGCCGAGCAGGTGATCGATCTGCCCGATGCGCCGTACCTGCACTTGTTCGTGGCGCGCGGGGAGGTGGACATGGAAGGAGTCGGCCCGCTCTACGAGGGTGACGCGGTACGTTTGACCAGGTCGGGCGGGCAGCGTGTGGTGGCGCGTCAGCCTTCGGAGATCCTGGTTTGGGAGATGCACGCGCGGCTGGGCGCCCAGTAGCCGGTTCGCATTAACATCCGTCCGCGGGGTGTGCGATCAGTAGGCGACCGCCGCGCAACCCCGGACCACCTCGTCCGGAGCGAGCATCGCGAGGCACCGACGGAGAGGAAGTCCATGTCGCAGTATCCGCCCCCGCCGCCCGGCCATTACCCGCCGCCGGGGCAGTACCCGCCGCCGCCACCCGGCGGCCAGTACTCCGGCCAGCCCGCCTACTGGCAGGAATCGCCGAAGGGCCGAGGCCTGGCGATCACGGCGCTGGTGCTCGGCATCCTCGCGTTGCTGTTCTTCTGGACGATCATCGGCGGCTATGTCTGCGGCATCTTCGCCGTAATCCTGGGTATCGTCGCGATCTTCAAGGCCCGCGCCGGCACTGCCGGGGGCATGGGCATGGCGATCGCCGGTGTCGTCCTCGGTGTGCTGGGCATCGTGGGCGCCGTTCTGCTCACCATCGTGGGTTACAACTTCTTCGTCGACTCCGGCGGCAAGGACTTCGTGGACTGCGTGAACAAAGCGGGCAACGACCAGTCCAAGATCGAACAGTGCGAGCGCGACTGGAACGAGAAACTGCAGGACAAATACAGCATCACGCTCACTCCGCCGCCCGCGCCGACACCCCGGTAGCCGCGGCGCAGGCTCGGGTCGTGGCGATCACCTCGGCGAATTCGCGGCGGAAGTCGCCGTCGGGCGCCACGACCCAGGTTCGGTAGGCGCCGTGCTCGTCGGCGGGTGACGGCAGCACGATGTGGCTGCCCGGCAGTGCGATGGAGGCGCAGACCCGGAACAGGTCGGCGAACAGCCCGGTGTCGAGGTAGGAGTTGTCGTTGGGGCCGGTCAGGAAGGTCCAGCGGTCGGCGCGCGGATGCGCGATGATCGGACCAGGCCGAGCCTCGGGTCCGGCGATCAAGCGCTCGCGCACCCGGCGACCGAACGCGGCGGGCATCACGACCGCTCCGACCGAGCCGACTTCCAGCATGATGCGACCCAGGATCGGATCGACCAGACCGTATAGCCCGTTGTTCTCGCGATAGCCGCGACAGCGAGCGAACGCGTCCTGGATCGACGGGAAGTCCGTGGACGCGAGATGCCTGCTCGATTCGATGCGCGATGTACTCATGTCGAACAACCTCGCCTCGCTGTGGTGGACGCGTGCTCGGAAGAATCGATCGCTGCCTCGACCCTAGTCCTGGGCAAGTCGCTTGACAATAGTCACTCGAGGCGCACGAAGTGTCGGCGTACCATCCCTGCCCATGGCACCCGTATCGCCCACCGTCGCCCGCTGGGAGTTGGTGCTCCGGCTGCGTGAACTGCGCGAACAGCGCGGGTTCGACTCGGCGGGCTTCGCCAGGCGGGTGGGGTTCACACCGGCCAACTGGTCACACGTGGAGAAAGGCAGACGGGTACTCACCACCGAGACCATCGGCCCCGTGCTCGAACTGCTCGAGGTGGAAGCCGAGGAGCGTGCGGAGCTGCTGGCCCTGCTGAAGGCCAGCAAGCAGCGCGGGTGGTGGGCGAAGTCCTCGGCGCTGATCGGACCGGAGCTGCAGCGGCTCTACGGCATGGAATACGGCGCGCAGAGCATCCGCAGCTACGACAGCCTCGTCGTGCCGGGCCTGTTGCAGACCGAGGACTACGCCCGTGCGCTGATCAGCGCCGATGTGATGATCCGACCGGTCCAGGTCGAGCAACTGGTGGCGATCCGGATGCGGCGCCGAGAGCGGCTGCGCGGCGCGGACCCGGTGGAACTCACCGCGGTGTTCGGTGAGGGCACGCTGCTGCAGCAGACCGGAGGTCCGGATGTGCTGCGCGGGCAGTTGACCTACCTGGCCGAGCTGATCGAGGAGCTGAACACCGTGGAAGTGCGCGTGATCCCGTTCGCGGCCACCGCGGGCGCGGTGCTCGGCGGCTCCAGCTTCCACCTCATCGACTTCGCCGGTGAACAGCTGCCCACGTTCGGCTGGGTGGAGAGCGCCGTGTTCGGCGGGGCCGTCGAAGACCCGGATCTGGTCCGCGATCTACGCTTCGCGTACCTGCGCGCGGTAGACCAGTCGCTCTCACGAGCGGAGTCATTAGCCCTGATCAGACGCTATTCCCGCGTGTAAAATCCTGCCCATGGCCATCACCGCACGGCCGGCACGCACCGGCTGGTTCACATCGACCAGATCGAATAATGGCAACCAATGCGTCGAGGTCAGGTTCGATGGTGATGCGGTGCTCATCCGCGACAGCAAATATCGCCGCGACCCGGCGAACCGCCCCGACGAAGAGCCCGTCATCACCGTGACCGCAGCCGAATGGACCGCTTTCCTCGACGCCGTGCGCACCCGCGGGCGATCGAATGGCGAACTGCGCGCGCACCCCGCCGCCAACGGTCACACCGCACTGCGCCACGGCGAGATCACCCTGACCTACACCCGAGAGGAGTGGGACGCCTTTCTGCTCGGCGCACACGACGGCGAATTCGATCGCGCCGTCGTGCCTGCTTGATTTTCCCTGCTCGCCGTCCCCGGGCCGGCCGCGCCCGGGGGCCGACTCACGCGCTTGTCGGCATACTGGACATCGTGACTTCCGAACTGACCCGTCCTTCTGGTATCGATCTGTCCTACCTCGACGAGGACGTGCGGGTGCAGGACGACTTGTTCGCGCACGTCAACGGCAAATGGCTGGCCGACTATCAGATTCCCGCCGACCGGGCGGTGGACGGCGCCTTCCGCGCGCTGTACGACCAGGCGGAGCTGCACGTACAGGCAATCATCCAGAACGCCGCGGCCGCCGACGCGGAGCCGGGCAGCGAAGCCCGCAAGATCGGTGATCTGTACTCCAGCTTCATGGACACCGACACGGTGGCCGCCCTCGGGCTCGCGCCGATCGCGGCCGAACTCGCGGCGATCGCCGAAGTCGGCGACAAGGGGGCTTTCGCGTCGCTGCTCGGCCGGTTGCAACGCACCGGCGTCGGGGGCGCCGTCGCCGTCTATGTCGACACCGACGACAAGGACTCCAACCGCTATCTGGCGCACGCCACCCAGTCCGGCATCGGCCTGCCCGACGAGTCGTACTACCGGCAGGACGAGTTCGCCGAGATCCGCGCGAAGTACATCGCGCACATCAACCGCATGTTCGCGTTGGCCGCCGCCGACCCGCAGGTCGCCGGGCTGCTACCGGAAGACCTCGGCACCGTCGGTGAACGTGTCTTCGAGCTGGAGCGGAAACTGGCCGCTGGTCACTGGGACGTGGTGCGCCGCCGGGACGCCGAACTCAGGTACAACCTGACCACCTTCGCCGCGCTGGTCGCGGCCAACCCCGAGTTCGACTGGGCCGCATGGACTTCCGCCCTGGCCGAAGGCATGGACGCGGCCGGGACCGAGCTTTTCGCCGAGTCGGTGGTGCATCAGCCGGACTATCTGCGCACGTTCGCGCGCCTGTGGGCCGACGAGCCGCTCGCGGACTGGCAGGCATGGGCGGCGTGGCGGGTGCTCCGCTCGCGTGCGCCGTATCTGACCGACGCGGTGGTCGAGGAGAACTTCGATTTCTACGGCCGCACGCTCACCGGCGCCGAGGAGAACCGGGAACGCTGGAAGCGCGGCGTCGCGCTGGTGCAAAGTCTGCTCGGCGAGGCGGTCGGCAAATTATATGTGGCCGAACATTTCCCGCCCGAAGCCAAAGCGCGCATGGTCGAGCTGGTGGCCAACCTGCAGGAGGCATACCGCCGCAATATCGCCGAGCTGGAGTGGATGGGCCAGGGCACCAGACTCGCCGCGCTGGCGAAGCTGGAGAAGTTCACCCCGAAGATCGGCTACCCGGACAAGTGGCGGGACTATTCGGGTGTGGTGATCGACCCGGCCGATCTGGTGGGCAATTACCGCAGAGGCTATGCGGCCGAACACGATCGGGATCTGAAGAAGCTCGGTGGTCCGGTCGACCGGGACGAGTGGTTCATGACTCCGCAGACGGTGAACGCCTACTACAACCCCGGCATGAACGAGATCGTCTTCCCCGCCGCCATCCTCCAGCCGCCGTTCTTCGACATGAACGCCGACGACGCTGCCAATTACGGCGGTATCGGCGCGGTGATCGGCCACGAGATCGGGCACGGCTTCGACGACCAGGGTTCGAAATACGACGGCGACGGCAACATGGTGGACTGGTGGACCGACGAGGACCGCACCGAATTCGGTAAGCGGACCAAGGCGCTGATCGATCAGTACGACGTGCTCTCCCCCAAGGACCTGCCGGACGAGCACACCGTGAACGGACAGTTCACCATCGGCGAGAACATCGGCGACCTCGGCGGTCTCTCCATCGCGCTGGAGGCGTACAAGCTCTCGTTGGGCGGCGCCGCCGCACCGGAGATAGACGGGCTCACCGGCCTGCAACGGGTGTTCTTCGGTTGGGCGCAAGTGTGGCGCACGAAAGCCCGTGCGGAAGAAGCCGTCCGCAGGCTCGCCACCGATCCGCATTCCCCGGCGGAGTTCCGCTGCAACGCCGTAGTGCGCAACCTCGACAGCTTCCACGAGGCGTTCGACCTGCGACCCGGCGATGCGTTGTACTTGGAACCCGCCGAGCGCGTGAAGATCTGGTGATTGCGCCGGCCGAGGCGGTCCCGAGCGGCCGCTTCGGCACCTTCGGCGGTGTGGCCTCCGAGATATAGCAAAAGCCGAACACTGCGATCGACTACTTCGAGCAATCGACCGCAGTTTTCGGCTTCGCGCCGACTCGGGATTACCGAGTCTTCGGTTTCCTCAGTTCCAGTCGCCCAGACCGTCGCTCGTGCTGAGCGTGCCGCCCTGGGTGTTCTGCACGACCACCGGGTCGCCGCGGCGCGCGTTCTCGAAGAACCACTTGGCGTCCTCGGTGCTGACGTTCAGGCAGCCGTGGCTGGCGTTGGAGACGCCCTGCTGGGCGACCGACCAGGGAGCCGCGTGCACGAAGATGCCGCTGTTGGAGATGCGGGTGGCGTATTCGACCTCGAGCTTGTAGCCCTCCGGGTCGGTGACCGGCACGCCGTAGGTCGACGAGTCCATGGTCATCTTGCGCAGCTGCTCGCCCACGATGTAGGTGCCGTTCGGCGTCTCGTGCTTGGGCTTGCCCATCGAGGTGGGCATCTCCTTCACCACCTCGCCGTTGCGGGTGATGGTGATGGTGTGGGTCTCGTCGTCGGCAGTCGTCACGAAGGCGTCGCCGATGCGGAAGGAGCTGGTGGTGCCGCCCGCCTGCACCTGCACGTCGGTGTTGTCCGGCCAGAACTCGTCCGGCCGCCAGCGCACCTGCTTGTCACCGCGCCAGTAGAAGTGGCCGGGAGCGGCCTTCGACGAGGTGATCTGAATGGCCTTCTCGGCGGTGGCGTGGTCGGTCACCGGCTCCTTGAAGGTGATGATGATCGGCTGGGCGACGCCGACGACCTCGCCGTCGGCGATGTTGATCGAGGGCGGGGCGAAGTTCGCCTGCGGCGCGGGCTCGGTGGCCGCGGCGGCCGATCCGGTGCCGAGACCGGGGATCGGTTCGGCCTGAGCAGGCGCGACGAGCAGAACACCGGCCGCCGCGATCGCGGCGGACAGCAGGACGCCCTCGCGCATCCGGCGGGTCAGCCGCGCTCCCTTGCGGCGAGCAGGCAACGATCCGGTGTGCAAAGCGGCATGCATAGGTTTCTCGTCCATTCCATCTCTCGCGCACACGCGTACGCGCGCGCAAAGCGAGATTTTTCATTTCAGCGCGGAGCCAGAGGAGCGCCCCACTGGTATCGACGGCCCGACCCGTCGTCCATTCCTACCCGTCCCGGCATGCCCCGAGCCACCGGCGTTTCGGAGTGATTCAGCAACGGTGCTTGATGTGGTCCGCATCACAATCAATTCGGTCGGGTATCGGTGCGGGCAAACCGCCCGGTCACGACGGATCGGACACCATCTACCCGGAGTCGGCGGGAACGTGAAAGATGGTTCACCACAAACCAGTTAGTGACGAAGCTCACTGATCACGTCGAGCGAAATCGGGCGATGCGGACCGGTCGCGATGTTGCCCATGTGCCCGTCCATACCGAGAAACACCAAGCCCCCGCCGGAGCGGCTCGGCACTAGCTATCGGTCTGCTTGTGCTTGCGCACCGAGGTCTGCGCCGTCGCCGCCAGTCGCGCCAGCCTCGCGTCGCCGAGCGCGGTCACCATGCTGCCGAGCCCGTTGGTCACGAACGCGATCGACATGCCGAGATCCGGGTCGGCGTACGCGCCGGAGCCGCCCACGCCATAGTGGCCGAACGCGTGTCGCGGCTGCTGCTTGGACATCAGTACGGGGCGGTGATAGCCGAGCGTGAAGCTGATCGGCAAACCGAGCACGTAATCACGGGTGTGCGCGGACTGCACCCGCCCGATCGTCGCGATCGTCTCCGGGGTCAGGAGCCGCACGACCTGCTCGGATCCGGTCGGGCCGACACCGTGCCCGCCCCCCTCCGATCGGGCGTAGACCACTCCGTCGTGGGCCAGCGCGCCGTACATCCGCGCCAGGGCGCGCGCCGAGAAGACGCCGTTCCAGCCCGGCATCACCGAGTCGTGCACCCGGGGGTCGCGGACCAACTCGTCGAAACTCTCCGGCATACCGGCCTCGGCGAGTCCGCGCACCGGCCGCACCCAGGACAGCACCGAGGAGGCGGTGTTCCAGCGGATGCCCGGCGGGCCGAGCGGACGGAAGATCTTGGCGATCCGGTGTCGTTCGGACTCCGGCACGCGGAACCAGTACTCGTCCAGGCCGAGCGGCTCGGCGATCTCGGTGCGCAACACCTCGGTGAACGGCGTGCCCGTCACCCGCTGCACGATCTCGGCGACCAACCAGCCGAAAGTGATCGCGTGGTAGCCGGAGGTGCGGATACGCCGGGGATCCGGCGGGCTGTCGGCCAGCGCCCGGACCACGGCCTCGTAGTTCAGGATGCCTTCACGACCGGGGACCAGGCCGCGCACCCGGTGCAAGCCGGCGCGGTGGCAGAGCACGTCACGAACCGTGATGTCGTCTTTGCCGTGCGCGGCGAACTCCGGCCAGTACTCGGCCACCGGCGTGTCGTAACCGATCAGACCCCGTTCGGCCAAGCGATGGACGACGGTCGAGGCCACGCCCTTGCCGGTGGAGAAGGTCAGTGCGACGGTGTCGCCGTTCCAGCGCCGCTCCTTGTCCGCCCAGCCTGCCCAGACGTCGACCACGGGTCTGCCGTCGAGGTAGACCGCCAGTGCGCCGCCACCGCGTGCGGGTTGGGCGAACAGGCCGAAGAATTGATCCGCCAGCCGAATGAAACGCGGGTCGACCAGCATCTCGCGCGGTGCCGCCAGTTTCTCGCGGGCCGAATCGGTGGGCTCGAAGTCGTCCGCCGCCGTTGCCGAAACCATGGGGTCACCTCCTGACCGCCGTTATCCGGGCTGGTCAACCAGGGTAACCCGTTCAGGGGGTATGCCAGAGCCCAAAAGGGGTGGCGAGGCACGCGTCGCCGCTGTCGGCGTTCCAGGCGAAGGCCGCGACGCCCAGACAGACGACCGACTGTTCGGCGGTCTCCACCCCCGCTCGCGACCCTTCGAGCGCGATGGAGACCGCGAACGTCCGTGCTGCCGGGTCATCGTTGGTCGAGGTGAGCGCGACTGCGTCCGGGCCGAGACCGACCGCGACCGGAACCCCGCCCGCGCCTTCGCTCGCACCGACGCCGCCAGCCGCGCCGATGCCGATGGCCGTGGCGCCGCGGGTCGCGTTGGCGTAGCCGACCCCATTGATCCCGGTGGCCCTGGCCGAGCCGTGACTGTCGGTCGCCGCCCGGCAGGCCGTCTCCCCATCGATGACGGTGACGTCGGTCCCGTGGTCCGACCGGCAGTGCACGTCGGCAGCGACAGCCACCCCCGGAACGACGAAGGAGCCTCCGATCGCCGCGGTCGAACACACGATTGCGCTGATCAGCTTCACCGGGGGACTCCTCTCGGACCAGAAATCCCACCATACCCAGACTGGTTGGCGGCGGTTCGTTTCCGCCGTCGGCTCGACGTGCGCTCGGTCCATGGTGTATTCATGGCGTGGTATTTCAAGCACAGCCAAGGCAACTTCGGATCACGGGGGCGTGAGTTCGCCGGCGTTACAGCTCGGGAGGACTGTACGTGTCTCGTCAACTGCCCTGGGGGCGTCTCGCCTTCGCCGGATTCGCCATCGCGGCGGGATTGTCGCTGGTCGGCTGCAGTTCCACGGTCAGCGGTACCGCCCAGCCCGCCGTGGACAACGGGACGATCGACGCGGTGTCGGTGACCAATACGCCGAAACCCTCCTCGGGCAAGCCCACTCCGAGCACCGGCAAGCCGACGACGAGCAAGCCGAGCGGCGACACCGACTTCGACGCGAACATCAACGACTGCGTGAAACTCGGCGGCACCACCACCAACGCCACCATCGAAAAGGCGTCGTGCGGCAGCCGTGAGTCGAACTACAAGGTGATCGAGAAGAAGGCGAAGAGCTCGCAGTGCAGCAGCGACGCCGACAACTACTACGCCGAGACCGTCAACGGCATCGAGCAGGGTGCGCTGTGCCTGGACATCGACTGGGTGGTCGGCGGCTGCATGGACGTCGGCGGTGACGACCCCAAGCGCATCGACTGCACCGGCTCGGCGCCGTCGAAGGGCGTGAAGGTGGTCAAGATCCAGCAGGGCGCCGATGACGTCAGCGTCTGCGGCAGCGGCACCGGATACGTCTACGACAAGCGCCGCTTCGTCGTCTGCGTCCAGGAACTCTGACCGGGACTTCCCATCGCCTGTGGGCCGCTAGGTTGGGTGGGTGAGCACCACCGAGCTACCGCGGCTGCAATCCGGCACCGGTCGTTGGATTCTGCTGGCCACCATCCTCGGCTCGTCGGTCGCCTCGCTCGATGCGACGGTCGTCAACATCGCGCTGCCGCGGATCGGCGAATCGCTGGACACCGATGTCGCCGGGCTGCAGTGGACGTTGAACGGGTACACCCTGACCCTGGCCTCGTTCATCCTGCTCGGCGGCTCGCTCGGTGACAAGCTCGGCCGGCGCCGGATCTTCGTGTGGGGAACCGTGGCGTTCGCGCTGGCGTCGGTGCTGTGCGGCACAGCGTCGACCATCGAAATGCTGGTCGCGGCCCGGATCCTGCAGGGCGTCGCGGGCGCTATGCTCACCCCGGGCAGCCTGGCCCTGATCTCCTCGTCCATCGATCGGCGCGATCAAGGCGCGGCGATCGGCCTGTGGTCCGGCTTCGGCGGCGTGGCCGGGGCGCTCGGGCCGTTCCTCGGCGGCTGGCTCATCGAACTCGCGGGCTGGCGGTCCATCTTCTTCCTCAATGTTCCGCTGACCCTGGTCGTCGTCCTGGTCACGCTGCGGCACGTGCCCGAGAGCCGCGATCCCGGAGCCGCCGCCGAACTCGACGTGCCCGGCGCACTGGTGGTGGCGCTGGCGCTCGGCGCGCTGACCCTCGGGCTGATCGACACCATGCCTTTGCTCATCGTGTCCGGTGTCGTGCTGCTGGGGGCGTTCGTCCTGATCGAGCTGCGCAGCGATCACCCCCTGGTGCCGCCCGCCCTGTTCGGCTCGCGGGTGTTCACCGCGGCGAATCTCGTGACACTCGCGGTCTACGCCGCCCTCGGTGGCGTGTTCTTCCTGCTGGTGCTGGAACTGCAATTGGTAGCCGGGTACTCGCCGTTGATGTCCGGCGTCGCGACGGTACCGATCACGGTGATCATGCTGGCGCTCTCGGCTCCCGCCGGCCGCTGGGCGCAAGTGCACGGGCCGCGCATCCCGATGACCGCCGGACCGCTGCTGGCGGCGGCGGGCCTGCTGCTCTTGCTGCGCATCGGACCCGAGACCGAGTACTTCATAGATGTGCTTCCGGGTGTCCTGGTCTTCGGGCTGGGTCTCGCGGTGCTGGTCGCGCCGCTCACCGGCGCGGTGCTCGGCGCGGTGCCGGCAAGCGAGGCGGGCATCGCCTCGGGGGTGAACAATGCCGTCGCGCGTACCGCGCAACTGCTCGCGGTGGCGGCGCTGCCCGGGCTCGCGGGCATCTCGGGTGCGCTGGGTGATCCGGTCGCCTTCGACGACGGCTTCGCCACCGCGATGTGGTTGTCCGCCGGGCTGCTCGTGACCGGCGCGGTGCTCGCCGCCGTGCTGTTGCGTCCCGAGCGGCACGCACCCGCGTTGGACAGTGTCGATTGCATGCCGCAGTGCGCCGTCGCGGGTCCGGCGGTGGCCCCGGCTCTCGGCGAAAAATAAGCGGCCCGAACGGATCGCTCCGTTCGGGCCGGGAATCGAGGGTGTGGTCCGATCAGATCGGGACGTAACCCGTGCCGACGCCGCCGCGTGCGTTGATGTCGGCCACGATCGCGCTCATGTTGGTACCGACCTCAGGGCCGAAGCAGGCGAGGGCCAGATAGGCATTCACCATGCCCACCAGTGTCGACCCGACGACCACCGGCGCACCGGAGTCGCCTTCCACCACGCACATCTGGCTCCAGGTCTCGACGTTCGTCCGGAAGACGTCGCCCCAGGCGATACCACAGGTGTTGCCGGTGGTGCGCCCTTCCTTGCACACGATCTGCGGGAAGCTCGCCGGTGCGCCGAGGCCGGTGATGGTGACGTTGCCGATCCGGTTCACCGGGGTGATCTTGCCCGGATCGAACTGGATGACGGCGTAGTCGAGGTCGTGGTTGGAGTAGGCGAACCGGCCGATCACGCCCGCCCCTCGGTCCGCTTCGGAGTAGACCTGTGCGCCCGGGTCGCCGCAGTGGCCCGCGGTCAGGCCGACCAGACGTCCAGCGTTGTCGTGGCCGACAGTCGTGACCGTGCACTCGAATTGGTTGTCGATGATGATGCCGGATCCACCGCCCAACACCGGCGGGCCCGTTTGGGCGTTCGCGGCCCCTGTGCCCGTGCCGAGCAGCGCCGCGCCCAGGGCGACGGCGAAGGCGGCGTTGGCCACCTTGGCGAGTTTGCTGAACATGTCCCTCCAGACGTCGGAAGCCCGCACGATATCAATCTGTCGCACCCATCGTGTCAGTAAACGATCTCGGGCGCGTCACCACTACGGGGTTGTCCCCACTGCTCCTGGCTTCAACCCTATTTCATACAACCGAGATGAAATGTATCTTACGCGCCCGATAGCATTCGGCTATCACAATTGTGAAAAGCCTGTGAACGTTAGTGCTCGGGTGATAGTAAGGAGCCGTTGCGTTGGTCTCCGGAAACAAATCTGATTTTCGATGACAATTATCCAAAGAAATTCGCCGAATCACCGCTCTCGATCCCGGATTCGTGCAGTTGGGCTGTAGCTTGTGCCAGAGGTCGGGGTGCTGTCTTTGGGTTCGTTCCCAATGTTCCGCGCCTTAACCATTGCTTTCCGGCGATGGTGAGCGGCATCTATGACTGCGATCACAAGTGGATGGTGTGTTCCGCACTACTCCGTAGTAAGGTGCGTCAAGCAAACGAGTCGCCGGGGCAGCCAACCGGCGTCGAGGAGGATTAGCCAGTGCAGTCGACCGAGAGTCCACCATCAGGGTCACGGTTCAGTGGTGCGGTCGATTGGACAAGGTCTTACTGGCAGGATCATCCGAAGCGTTCGCTGGAGACCTTCGGTAGGCAGATCACGATGGGCTTCGCGGCCGTCGCCGAACTGTTCGTCTCGATTTTCCGCAGGCGCTTCCCCTTCGCCGAGTTCGTCCGGCAGTGCGCGTTCATGGCCAGCGTCTCCGCGGCGCCGACGCTGCTGGTCGCCATCCCGATCGGCGTCATCGTCTCCATCCAGGTCGGATCGGTCGCAGGCCAGGTCGGCGCGACCTCGTTCATCGGCGCGGCCAACGGCCTCGGCATCATCCAGCAGGGCGCCCCGCTGGTCACCTCGTTGATGATCGCGGGCGCCGTCGGCTCCGCGGTCTGCGCCGATCTCGGCTCGCGCACCATCCGCGAGGAGATCGACGCCATGAAGGTCATGGGCGTCGACCCGTTGCGCAGGCTGGTCGCTCCGCGGCTCGGCGCCGCGATGGTGGTGAGTGTGCTGCTGTGCGGCTTCGTCGTCTTCGTGGGATTCCTGACCGGCTACATCTTCAATATCTTCGCGCAGAACGGTACGCCGGGCTCCTATGTCGGCACCTTCTCGTCGTTCGCGGTGACCACCGATCTGCTTGTCGCGCTGGTGAAATCGCTGATTTTCGGTCTGCTGGCGGCAATCATTGCCTGCGATACCGGATTGAACACCCGCGGTGGTCCCGGTGGTGTCGCGAACTCGGTGAATTCCGCGGTGGTGGGATCCACCATCATGCTGTTCGGGGTGAACCTCATCATCACCCAGGTTTACAACGCACTATTCCCGTCACAGGTGGTTTGAGCCGGTGTCATCAACCTATGTACCGCCGCTGCTGCGGCCTCTCCAGACGATCCGGAAATCCGCCCAGGCGCCGGTCGATTGGCTCGCCAGGCTCGGCCACCAGGTGTTCTTCCTGTTGCGCTCGATCGGTTCGATTCCGCTGGCGCTCAAGCACTACCCCAAGGAAGTGTGGCGCCTGCTCTCGGACGTCACCTGGGGCAATGGCAATCTCGTCGTCGGCGGCGGCACCATCGGCGTCGTCGTGATCCTGAGCGCCTTCGGCGGTATGACCGTCGGGATCCAGGGTTACAACTCGCTGAACCTGCTCGGCCTGAGCCCGATCACCGGTGCGATCTCGGCGTTCGCGACCACTCGCGAACTCGGCCCGCTGCTGGCGACCCTGGCCTTCGCCGCTCAGGCCGGCTGCCGGTTCACCGCGCAGCTCGGCGCCATGCGCATCTCCGAAGAGATCGACGCGCTGGAGTCCATCGCCATCCGGCCGCTGCCCTATCTGATCAGTACCAGGATGTTCGCGGCGATGATCGCCATCATCCCGCTCTACTGCCTGGGCCTCACGATGGCGTACGTCTCCTGCTCGGTGACCGTGCAGCTGATCGGCGGCACCGCCCCAGGCACCTACCAGCACTACTTCTATCAGTTCCTCGTACCGGCCGACGTCGTCTATTCGCTGATCAAGGCGATCCTGTTCGTCGCGATCACCACGTTCATCCAGTGCTACTACGGCTTCTTCGCCTCCGGTGGCCCGGAGGGCGTCGGCGTGGCCGCGGGCCGCGCGATCAAGATGTGCATCATCGCGGTCGTTTTCGCGAACCTGTTCATGACATTGGCGATCTGGGGCATCAACCCCGGCATCCGGATCTCGGGGTAGACACCAGATGATCATCGATCCCAGTGGGCGCGGGCCCACCATGCGGCAGCTGTTCATCGCAGGCGTGTCCGGTCTGGTCGTCTTCGCCTTGGTGCTGAGCTTCCTGATGCTGCGCTACAAGGGGTTCTTCCAGGAGAAGGTCAACGTCACCGCGAACCTGACCACCACCGGTGACGGTCTGCCCGAGCAGGCCGACGTCAAGTTCCGCGGCGTGCTCGTGGGCGCGGTGAAGACGGTCGACATCGCGGCGAAGGGCGAACTGCAGAAGGTCCGGATCGAGATGAAGCCGGAGTTCGCCGACGACATCCCGGCCAATGTGACCGCTCGCGTGGTGCCCAGCAACCTGTTCGCCGTCACCTCGGTCGAACTCGTCTTCAACGGCCCCGCCGACCAGTACCTGCACGAGGGTTCGGTCATCGAGGAAGACCGCAGCAAGGGCACCATCGCGCTGCAGGACACGCTCACCACGGTCCGCAACATCCTCGACAAGATCGATCCGGTGCAGTTCGGCCGGGTGCTGGGCACCTTGTCGCAGGCGCTGGACGGCAGCGGCCGGATGCCCGGCTCCACCGTCGAGCGGCTGGACCGCTGGCTGCTGGCGGTCGACGAGTCGATTCCCGACCTGGGTGTGCTGCTCGGTGACTTCTCCGCGTCGTTCAACGCGCTCAACCAGTCCGCGCCCGAGCTGGTCGACGTGCTCGGCACCTCGGTGCAGACCGCGCGCACCATCGCCGACCGCCGCAGCGAGCTGGTCTCACTGATCACCGGTACCTCGGGGACCATCGACACGGTCAACGGCCTGTTCGCCCGCAACCCCAACGTGGGCATCGAGGTCACCGCGGGTACGAACGACATGTTCGGCGCACTCGCCGCGGACCCCGAGGCGATCACCAGGAGCCTGCTGAACCTCAGCGAGACCATGCGTCGGATGGACACCACCTTCAAGTGGGGTCCGCAGAAGCAGCAAGTCTGGGACGCGGGCATCACGCTCACCCCGTACCGGCCCTACACCGTGGCCGACTGCCCGCGCTACGGCGACATGGTCGGGCCGAGCTGCTACACCGCTCCTGCCGTCGCCGACGTGGGCGAGCTGCCCGAACAGCTGAAGCCGCGCGCGCTCGCCTCGGCCGCCGGGCTTCCGCCGGTCGTGCCGATGCCAGGCCTGCCGCTGATTCCCGGCGTCACCACGCCGGATCCGAACCGCGCCACCGCGGCCGCTCCCACCGGCGGTGCGCCCGCTCCGTTCGCGGGTACCCCGCTCGAAGGCCTGTTCCCGATGTTGCCGCCGGGGCTGCTTCCGCCGGCCGCGGCTCCGGCGCCCGTCGCGCCGGCCGCCGCGCCCGAGGGCACCCCCTCGGCGGCACCGATCTCCTACCGGGGTGACTCGGCGATCACCGCGCTGCTCGGCCGCAAGCCGACCACCGCCGAATATCTGCTGCTGAGTTCGATTCTGAAGGGCGGAACCATGCAGGTGTCCGACAACGGTGCCGGACGATGAGCATTCGCAAGCCGCTGATCGGCTTCACCATCTTCGCCATCGTGTCGGTCCTGGTCACGGTGGTGGTGTGGAATACGCTGGCGCGCATCGTCAGCGGCGACACCTACACCTATTCCGCGACGTTCTCCGACGTGCTCGGTCTGCACGAGGGCGACGACGTCCGCATGGCGGGCGTGCGGGTGGGCAAGGTCGAGAAGATCGAGCGGGGCCGCGACGCGAATCTGAAGAAGTCGGTCGCCAAGGTCACTTTCGTCGTGCAGCGTGACCAGACCATCTACAACGACACGAAAGCACTGGTTCGCTACCAGAACCTGATCGGCCAACGGTATGTGGCGCTGGCGCCCGGCAAGGCGTCGAGCCCGGCGCCGCTGAAGAACAACGGTTCCATCCCGATCGATCGGACCGAGCCGTCGTTCGACGTGTCGGGACTGCTCAACGGATTCCAGCCGCTGTTCCAGGTGTTGCAGCCCGAGCAGGTCAACCGGCTGTCGGAGACCTTCATCCAGGCATTGCAGGGTGACGGCGTCTCGTTGAGCGCGTTCATCGTGCAGGCCGCCCAGCTGGCCACCGACTTCCAGCGCAGGGACGCGATCCTGTCCGATGTGATCACCAACCTGTCGGGCGTGATGTCGGGGTTGGCGAAACGAGGTGATGAATTGGAGACCCTGGTGACCCAGACCCGGGCCTTGATCGGCGGGCTGTACGAACAAGGACAGTCGTTGCTCGGCTCGACCGAGCAGATCGCGGCCGCGACGACGTCGCTGGTCGGCATGATGGACCGGATCCAGCCGAGCCTGCGCACCGCGCAGAACTCCACCAGCGCGGCGCTCACGCTGTTGCTGGACAACGGCGCGAAGCTCGATCAAGCGGCGATCGACCTGCCGAACGTCCTGTCCGCGGCGGGCAGGCACACCTCGGAAGGCGGTTACGCCAACGCCTACCTGTGCGGGTTGGACTTGTCGCTCTACGGCGTCCTCTTCCCCCGCGGTCTGTTCTCGCAGATCGGTGGCACTTCGCACTCGGCGGTGTGCCGCCCATGATGACGAAGCTCAGGTCCAGGTTCGACAGCAACCGGTACTTCTGGTTGGGCGTCATCGGCGGTGTTCTCATCGTGGTGCTGCTGGTGGTGTCCAGCGTCTACAAGCTTCTCGGCGTCGGCGAGCAGTCGATCAAAGCCGAGTTCGTGCAAGCCGCGGGCATCAGGGTCGGCGACAAGGTGAATATCGCGGGGGTGTCCTCCGGGCGGGTGGTCGACGCCGAACTCGAGGGCAGTCACGTGCTGCTCACGCTGAGCGTCAGCGACGACGTGAAACTCGGCCCGGACGCGCGCGCCTCGATCAAGATGGCCACGCTGCTCGGCGCCAGGTACGTCGACCTGGAGCCGGGCGACGGCTCCGGCCTGAAGGGCAAGCGGATCCCGGTGTCCAACACCGCGGTGCCGTACAACCTGGCCGACGTCGTGCAAATCGGCACGCCGAAGTTCGAAGCGCTCGACACCAAGAAGCTGGCCGACTCGCTGAACCTGATCAACGAGCAGATGAACGGCTCGCCCCAGCTCACCGCCCAGGCGCTGGACAGCGTCGGCGCGCTGGCCAAGGTGATCGACAGCCGCAAGGCCGAGGTGGACACGCTGCTGAAGGACCTGGACCGGGTCACCCGGATCCTCGGCGACAACCGCAACAGCATTCTGCTGGTGATCACCCAGGGCGAGGCCATCGCCAATCGGGTGATGGAGCGCCAGGCGCTGCTGCGCCAGCTGCTGGACAACGTCGCCGCGCTGACCAAGCAGCTCGAGGCGATCGGTGCGGAGAACAACGATCAGCTCGGCCCGACCATCCAGCAGCTGAACACCATGGCCGAGGGTCTGCAGAAGAACAAGGACAACCTGGATCGGATGCTGTCGATCATGCCGCCGACCCTGCGCTACCTGGCGAATTCCTGGGGTGGCAGCGGTCCGTACGGCGACGTCGGTCTGCCGTGGCTGTTCCCGGACAACTGGTTGTGCTTCGCCCAAGTCATCGAGGGGTGCCAGGGATGAGATTCCGCACGGGCTTTCCGCTGAAGACCGTCGCGAAGGCGCTGATGATCAGCGCCGCCGCACTGACGATCGGCAGCTGCTCACTGCTGCCGAGTTCGGTGAACGACGCGCTGGGCACCACCCTGCAGATCACCGCCGACTTCGACAACATCGCGGGCATCTACGAGGGCAATCCGATCACGGTGCTCGGGCTCGACGTCGGCAAAGTCGACAAGATCGTGCCCAAGGGCACCTTGATCGAGGTGCACATGTCCATCGACAAGGACGTGAAGATCCCCAAGGACGCGATCGCCGCGATCATCTCGCCGTCCATCGTGACAGATCGGCACATCGAACTCACCCCGGTCTACACCGGCGGTGCGTCCCTGTCCGACGGCGCGCACCTGCCCAAGGCCAGGACCAAGACGCCGGTCGAGCTGGACACGATGATCAAGACCATCGATCAGTTCGCCGCCGCACTGAAGCCGGAGCCGGGCCAGGAGAGCATCGGCCCGCTGTCGGGCCGGGTGCTCTACCCGATGCTCAACGGCAACGGCGAGAAGATCCGCGACACCCTCAACGCGCTGTCCAGCGCGCTGAAGGTCGGTGTGGACAACAAGGACGCGATCTCCAGCATCATCATCAAGCTGAACGACCTGACCACCATGCTGGCCGAGAACGACCAGTCGGTGCGCGATTTCAGCAACCGGGTGACCCAGATGACCGGCCTGCTCGCCGATCAAGCGCCGGGCCTGCAGGCCACGCTCGATCAGCTGCTCGCCTTCCTGCGCAACACCAGCACCACGCTGACGCAGTACGAGAGTCAGTTGTCCGGCACGATGACCGGCCTGACCAACGTGACCCAGCAGTTGCGCGACAACGCATACGGCCTCACCGAGGTCGCCGACTTGGCGCCGATGGTCATGCAGAACGTCGACAACATCGTCAACCGCGAGCACGGGTACGTCCGGCTGCACGCGGTGATCGGCACCGCACTGTCGGGTGAGATCGTCAGCCTGTTCTGCGAGCGCATCCAGATGAAGGCCGACGGCTGCCGCACCGGAAACATGCAGGACTTCGGACCCGACTACGGGCTCACCGCAGCACTGCTCGGACTGACGAAATGACGTACCGAATGACGATCAAGGCACGCAGGGCGCTGGTCGCCGTGGCCGCGGTGGCCGGTGTGGCGGTCACCTCCGGCTGCGGGCTCACCGTGGAGAAGCTGCCGCTGCCGGAGCCGGGCCAAAGCGGCGAGACCTACACGATCCACGCGGTCTTCGAGAACGCGCTGAACCTGCCCGACCAGGCGAAGGTGAAGATCGGTGGTTCGGACGTCGGCGTGGTCACCGATATCAAGACCAAGAACTTCCAGGCCGTCGTGGACTTGACCATCCGCAAGGACATCGAGTTGCCCGAGGGCAGCACGGCGGAACTGCGTCAGGCCACCCCGCTGGGAGACGTGTTCGTCGCGGTGTCCAAGCCCAAGACCGAGCCCGGCACGGCCATGCTGCACGACGGCGACACGCTCACCCTCGACAGCACCTCCGCGGGCGCGACCGTCGAGCAGTTGCTCATCTCGGTCTCCATGCTGTTCAACGGCGGCGGCATCGCCAGCCTGTCCAAGCTGGGCTCCGAGCTGGACTCCATCGTCGGCGGCCGCGGCGAGCAGCTCGCCCATCTGATCACCGAGATGACCGGCGTAGTCGGCAGTCTGAACGACAACTCCGCTCGGGTGGACAGTGTGCTCGGTGAATTCAGCACCCTCGCCAACACCCTGGAGGGCAGGCGGTCGCAGCTCGGCGAGGTGGCCGACACGCTGCCGCAGATGATCGGCGCCATCGCCGAGAACAACCGGGCTCTCGGCGATCTGCTCGCCAAGTTGTCCACCGCCAGCGCCGCGCTGGGCGATTACGCGAACACCTCGACCGAGAACCTGAACGGTTTGCTGGAGAACACCCACCAGTTGATGGACGCGATAGCCGCGACCGGTGACGGCTTCGGCGTTCTGCTGGATCGCCTGCGGGTACTGCGGCCGAAGGTCGACGCGACCTTCCGCGGCAGCAGCTTCGCGGTGTACGCGACCGCGACCAACCTGGACATCAGCGCGCTCACCGATCCGGAACACGGCAAGATCCAGGACCTCAACGACCTACAGGACTTCGCGGGCAGCCTGATCCAGGTGCTGCAACTGGTGCAGGGCCGGGTAGGGGGAGGACACCGATGACCTCCGCGCGCAAACTGTTCGGAAGCAAGATCTTCCTGTCGAACGTGGGCCTGGTGCTCGTGCTGCTGATCGGCGCCACGTACCTGCTGCTGAACGTCATGCGGGTGAACCCGCTGCGGTCGGACTACACCGTCACGGTGAATCTGGACCGTTCCGGCGGTCTGCAGCCCGGCAACGACGTGACGTTGCGCGGGTGGCGCATCGGCAAGGTGACCTCGATCGAGCTGACCGATCGCGGTCAGGCCATCGCCGCCACCGCGCAGATCGAGTCGAAGTACAAGATCCCGGTGGACACCCAGATCGCGGTGCAGGCCCTGTCCGGCGCGGGTGAGCAGTACATCGACTTCCGGCCGAATGCCGAGCAGGGGCCGTATCTGGCCAACGGAGCGGTGATCGAGTTCGATCCGGAGAAGATCCACACGCCCACGCCGGTGTGGTCGGTGCTGGACAACTCCAGCACCTTGATCGCGCAGATCAATCCGGAGCACTTCCAGGTCATCCTGAACGAGCTGGACATCGCGCTCAGCGGCGGCCCGGATCAGCTGCGCGGCATGGTGAACGGGATCAGCTTGGCCATGGCGGGTCTGGACTCGCTGCTGCCGCAGACCACGAATCTGATCACCAACCTGCGTACCATCGCGAGCACCACCTCCAACGCGCAGCCCGACCTGGCCACGCTGACCCGCAACTCCGGGGTGCTGTTCGAGCAGTTCAACAACGCGAACGCGGAACTGCAACGCGTGCTGGACCAAGCGCCGGGCCAGCTCACCAGCCTCGGCGCCGTGGTGGACCGGACGGCCGATCCGATCACCAGTTTGGCGACCAACTTCCAGGCGATCACGAAGGCGGCGCAGCTGCGGCTGCCCGCGCTGCGCGCGCTGTTCCCCTCGCTCGCGCTCGGTGGCGAGGCGCTCGGCGTCCCGGCGCACAACGGCGAATTCCACGCGATGATCGACATCTGGCCGCGGCCGTTCTGCACCTACAACACCCCGAAGATCCGCAACGAGGTCGTGCAGGACGGCACGATTCCGATGTGGAACTACTGCGAGAACCCGCCGCCGGGTCAGCAGATCCGCGGTGCCGCCAACGCACCGCGGCCCGACGTGCCCAACAACGGCGCGCACATGCCGCCGGGTGTGGATCCGAACGAGCGGACCCTGCCTCCGGTGCGGTGAGTCGTACCCGGCCCGGCGGTCCTCCCGTCGGCCGGGCATACTCGCCGGTGGAACGCGTAAGGCTCGCTGTCGCGGGCCGCTGAAGCCAATCGGTGCGCACCGATGCGTGCCGGGAAAGTGCAGGTTTTATCGATGTCTACCGACGACGCCGAGAACGACAAGGACGCCGAGACCACGGCCGCCACCTCCGACAAGGGCACCGACGCGGTATCCGGGAAGTCGGAGGACGCCGCCGGCGCGGCGAAGCCCGAGCTGTCCAAGGCGGAGAAGGCAGACAAGGCCGAGGCCGGCGCGAAGCCGGCCGCGAAGAGCGACTCGCCCAAGGCGGCGGCCCCCGCACGGTCGGAGAAATCCACCTCGCTTCCGGTGGTGGCCGCGTTCGTGGCCGGCGTGCTCGCGGTCGCGGCGATCACCGCGGTGGTGGTGTTCTTCATGCAGGGCAAGGATCGCGGCGACAAGCTCGACGCGATTCGCGACTCGACCAGCGCCGCGTGCACATTCGGCAAGGACGTCTCGGTCTACGACTACTCGAAGAATCTCGATGACTACTTCACTACGGTGAAGGACGGCTCGACGGGCGAGTTCCTCAAGGAGTTCGACGACGCGACCAAGGCGCTGAAAGATGCCATGGTGCAGGCGCAGGTCAAGTCCTGGGCCGACGACGTGCAGTGCGGCTACCAGTCCGGTGACAAGACCTCGGCCAAGGTGCTGGTGACCCTCACGCAGTACCGGACCAACTTCACCCAGGCCAACCCCGAGCGGCAGTTCGTCGTGGTGATCGCCCAGCTGCAGAAGTCCGGCGACAAGTGGCTGGTCGAGAAGCTCGATTCGCCGATGCTCAAGGGTGCGGGCACCGGCCTGCCGGGCGCTCCCGCCCCGGGCGGCGCTCCGCAGCAGGCACCGTCCGGTCAGCCCGCGCCGCAGCCGGGCAACTAGCCGAGCGCCTCCGGCGGTGGGCCGAGCCACCACCGCCGGAGGTCATTCGGGCAGCCTGCGCCGATTCGGCGGATCAGAACAGCGTCAAAGCCTGTGGCGCCGACGGCGCGGCCGCCTTCCCCGCGGCCTCGTCTTTCGGCGCTTCCGGCGCCGTCGACGCTTCCTCCACAGTCACCGCGAGCATTTCCACGGTGTTCGCCTCGGCGACAGCCGCGGTGACCGCGGCCTGCCGAGCCGCTTCTCCGGCCAGTGCATCGGCCTGCTCGTTGAAGTAATTGCCGACATGACCGCGGACCCAGCGGAAGCGGACCGGCCCCGGCCTGCTCGCAATGGCCCGATCGATCTGCCGGACGAGTTCGACATTCTTCACCGCGCCACCGGTGGACGTGCGCCAGCCGTTGAGCCGCCAGCCCGATACCCATTCGGAGGCGCATTTGATCGCGTAGAGCGAATCGCTCTCGATGAGCAAGGGTTCGGAGCCGGGGTGGGCGACGATCGCCTCCAGCACCGCGCGCAACTCCGCGACCTGGTTGGTTCCGGACGCGGCTCCCCCGCTGGCCGAGGAGCCTTGATGATTGACCCAAGCCCAGCCGATGGCGCCGCCGGGATTGCGGAGGCAGGATCCGTCGGTGCTCACGATGATCATGGGTGGCACCCTACGCAATCCGACCGACAAGATCGGTACCGTGGAATTCCTCTATCTCCCTCCGTAAACAGGATTCCGTACGCCGCAGCGCCGATTTGACCGCGGCGTCCACCAGGCCGGCGCTCAGGCGCCCGACCACTCCGCGAGGCGGACTGTATTCCGCCTCGGAGGTCAGCACCGAGCGCCCGTAGCCGAGCGGGTCGAAGCGCAGCCTCAGCGTGCCGGAGAAATGTCCACGCAACGTGTACCCGATCACCGCGTTGTGGCGGTATTCGGTGATTTCGCAGGTAGAAGTCGGCTGCCAGAGCGCCAGGCGGGTGGTGGTGGCGAAGACCGCGCCGAGTCCGCGGTCCCGGTCGCCGGTCGGTGCGAAGTCCGCGATGCCGAACATCCAATCCGGTACGAACAGATGGTTGTCCGTGTAGCTGAAAGCGACCTCGACGGGCGCTCCGACGTCACTCGCGTACTTGATGTGGCCCATAGGCCCTCCCTGTCCCACGACTGGCGTTAAAAGTACTACAGCTCTCCTCTTTATTCGAGGGATCTGCGGGATTTTCGTCCGATATTTCGCCAGGTTGCGACCGAATGGTTGCTTGGGAGAGGAGTCTTTCGCAGCGCCCTCAGAGCTGGTCGACGATGTGCTCCGCGATCGGCATGGCCGAAGTGGCCGCAGGTGAGGGGGCGTTGAGCAGATGTACCGAGCGCTCGGTGCGCTCGATCATGAAGTCATGCACCATAGTTCCATCCCGCAGGACCGCCTGTGCGCGAATGCCCGCCTCCCGGGGTTGCAGATCGGCGAGCGTCAGCTCCGGACAGTAGCGGCGGCACTGCGCGAGGTAGCCGCGCTTGAACAGCGAGTTGCGCAGTTCCCGCAGTCCGGTGCGGACGTTCGCCTTGGCGACGCGATGGAATCCGGCGAATTCGAGCACTTCTCGTGCGTCCCGCAGGTCGACACTGCCTTTGCGGTAGCCCTCCCTGGCGAGTCCGAGCACGGCGTTCGGCCCCACGGTCAGCACTCCATCTATGGTCGGGCTCAAATGCACGCCGAGAAACGGTAAATCCGGATCGGGGATCGGATAGATCAATGTGCTGACCAGCCCGTTGCGTTCCGCCGGCAGTTGGTAGTACTCGCCGCGGAAGGGAATGATGCGAAAGTTGGTGCGCAGCCCGACCGCCCGTGCCATCCGGTCGGCTTGCAGCCCCGCGCAGATTACCGAGCGGCGAGCCGTCCACGAGCCGGCCGGCCCCGCGGCGATCACCGCGTCCGAAGTCTCGGTGAGCGTGGTGACTTCGGCACCCAGCTCCAATTCGCCACCCGCGCGGCGGACTTCCTCGGCGAGCGCTTCGGTCACCCGGGTGAAGTCGATGATGCCGGTGTCCGGAACGAAGAGGGCTCCGAGGCCGGTGACGCGCGGTTCCCGCCGCGTGAGTTCCGCGGCGTCGATCAGCTCGACGGCCACGCCGTTGGTGATCGAGCGTTCGTGCAGCGCGAGCATGCGTTCGTACTCGGCGTCGTCGGTGGCGACCAGTAGTTTCCCGCAGACGCGGTACGGAATGTCATGCGCTGCGGCGAATTCCTTGGTCCAGCGAGCGCCACGGCGGCACAGCGTGGCCTTCAGACTGCCCGGCGGATAGTAGATGCCGGAGTGGATGACTCCGCTGTTGTGCCCGGTCTGGTGGGTGGCCAGCCGCTGGGCCTTCTCCAGCAGCACCAGGCTCGCGCCGGGATTGCGCGCCAGGATCCGGTGCGCGGTCGCGACCCCGACGATGCCGCCGCCGATGACGCAGAAGTCGTAGGCGCTCATGCCCAGCAGGGTAAGCGGTAGGTCACACGGCGGCGGAATCCACTCCGCCGTGCGCGGGCGTGGTGTGCCGGTTCAAGCGCAGGTCGTGCTCGCCCAGACGCGGATCGGAAAACGCCACTCGCACTTCGCCGCTGTGGGTATCGAGGTCGGTGCGCATCGTGGTCACGCCCGGCCTCTCCGACGCGGGATCGGAGCGGAGATATCCGGGCAGCATCGTCAAGGCGTTCGTGTCCACGGTGACCGTGACGGTGTCGGCCTCGACGTTTGCGACATGCGCGCCGACGTAGGCGTCGCCGAGTCGCACTTTGCCGCCGACAGGTACTGGCGCGGTCGGCGCGGCAGGCGAATCAGCGTGTGGTTCGGTAATTTCCGGCTCGGTGTCGCGCGGAACCGAATCCGCCACGGGCAGTACGAAGCTGCTGCCGGTCAGTACCGGATAGGAAATGTAGCGGCGTCCGTGGTCGGGCTCATCCGGGGCGGGCGGGATGACCGGCGCGGCGATCCTTGGCTCCGGGCGTTGCATGCCGGCGATTTGCTGGACGACGTAGGTACCGGCCACGACGGTCAGGCTCAAGCTGGCGGCACCGGCGAGCACGATGGCGGCATGCCGCGCGACCTGGGCAGGTCGATGTGCTGTCACGATGCGTTCCTTTCGCTGCGACGCTGCTCCCCACAGCGACCAGCACCATGGGAAGCTGTACGCCCGTCCAGATTACCTCGGTGGTCCGGCGAGGTGCCGCATCGAAGAGAGCAGGATCACAGCGGGCGCGCGAAGGCGCGGCGTCGAATGCCGGTCCGCGCAGCTCAGCGTGGGCGCATCGGAATGACCGAAATTTCCGCGGCGTACATGGCGTCGATGTTTCCGTGAACGCACGGACGGGTAAATAGTCGGGTAGCTGGCGAGCGCCATTCTCGACTGCCACTCGAGACACCCGGCCAACGGCGTCCGGCCGTCGACATGAACACGGCGCACCCAAGTGTGGCGCTCGCCCGCTCCCGAATCGTCGTCGATCGGGTCGGGTGTGGGCGGGTCAGGCGAACTGGCCCGCTGTCCTTCCCGCACCCGTCGGACCCGCGAAAGCCTGTGCCAGAGTAAGCCACTCCGTGGCCTCGTCGCCGTGCGTCACGAGCGCCAGATCGTCCGGGTGACGGCGCTGGGTCACCAGCAGGCAGAAGTCGAGCGCCGGTCCGGTCACCCGCTGTTCGGCGTCCTCGGGACCCCACGACCAGGTCGTGCGATCCGGCGCGGTCAATTCGACGCGGAATTCCGCTTCGGGCGGCGTCTTTCGGTGCACGGTGTAGGCGAAGTTCCTGGTGCGCACGCCGATGTGGGCCACGGTGCGCAGCCGCCCCGTCGGCGTGCGGTGCACGCCGAGTGCATCGGCCACGTCCTGCCCGTGCGCCCAGGTCTCCATGATGCGGGCGCTGATCATCGATGCCGCGCTCATCGACGGACCGAACCACGGCAACTTGGCGCCCGCGGGTGCGGCACGCAGCGCGGCGGCGAGTGACGCGCGTCCGCGGCGCCAACGATCGAGGAGATCGGCGGGTGGTTCGGTCGCGGCCTTCTCGGCGGCCTCGTCGACGAACGTGAGCGCACGAGGCCCCGCTTCGGCCAGCAACTCCTGGAAGCGTGCGGCATCCGCGGTGGCGATCGTCGCGACCTCGTCGGTCCAGGCCAGATGGCCGATTTGATGGGCGATGGTCCAGCCGGGCGCCGGTGTGGCGCGCGCCCACTCCTCCGGCGCCAACGGGCCGACGAGTCGTTCCAGGTCCGCGCATTCGTCGGCGAAGTCGCCGAGCAGCGCCTCCAGGTCAGCCATCCGTTCCCCTGCCGCTACGGGCACACCGCCTCGTGTGCCGCCGTCGTCCAGCATCGCAGCGAGGTCAAAAAAAGGCAAGCGTGCTTGTTTTATCTTGGCCGCGCGGGCCTGCTACCAGCCGAAAATCAACAGGTGGGTGGCTCCGACAACGAGGCCGAGGACCGCGCCGTGCAGATATAGCAGCCACGCGTCCTGTTCCACGGACGCGTAGAACATCTCCATGAACTCCCCCGGCGTGAGCCGCCGCAACTTGCGCGCCGCGAATTCATCGATGGTCTTGGCCTGCTCCCGGTTGAACTCCTCGTCCTCGACCAGGGTCGGGGCCAAGCCGACCGCGGCACCCGCCGCGCCCACCGTGAGGTTGTCGAACTGGCGCCGTCCCAACGCGGCCCGTACCAGAGTGGTGGTGGGGCCGAGTTGACGATTGATCTCGTCGGCAATCAAGCGCTCCAGCAGCTGCCTGGTCTTGTCGCCGTTCGGGCCCTCCAGCAGTTCCTTGGACAAGTTGGGCAGCGTCAGCACCTGGTAGGCCAGGATGTGCGCCAGGTCGGTGGCCGCCTGCGGCTGCCGTTTCGCCAGCAGCGCTTGCTTCCACAGGTACTTGTACCTCGGTTGCGGGTCGCCCGGCTCGAACACCATCTTCACCGCGATGACGTTCACGGCCACACCGATCGCCGCCGAGGCGAGCAGTACGATCACCCACCCCGGCACCCAGCCCAGCACCGGAATGTTGTGGTGCACATGCAGGTACAACGCCAGCATCAGGCCGAAGGGCGCGCCGAGCAAGCCGATGCGCACCATGAAGCGCAGCTCGGGCGCCGCGATGGTGGTGGTGAGATCCTTGAGGATGGTCGGGTTGTCCTGCAGGTAGCGGATCACGAAGCTCTTGATGCCGATCAGCTGGTCGACGTTGTCGCCGAGTGAGGCGAACGCGCGGCGCGACAGAGCGGGCAGTTCGCGGTCCACCCGCTGGTAGATCAGCTGCTTGGCGGCGCGCGGCACGCTGCGCCACAGGTCCGGGTTCTCCCGGTACATCAGCTCGTCCACCAGCGGCCGCACCTGCTCCCGCGCCAGCACCGCGATGTAGTCGGCGATACCGTCGAGATCGAGTTCGTGGATGAAGTCCTTCGGACTGCCGATCCGCATCAGAGCCTTGTCCACGCAGATGCTGGCCATCTTCTCCGCGCGCGCCGGGATGAAGCCCTGGAAGCCGAGGCGGCGGCCGTCGCCGGAGAAGGTCGGCAACACTTGTACCCGGCGCGGGAAGTACGGGTAAAGCACGTACAGGCCGGGAATGCGGACGCCGCGAAATCGGATCGGCCAGAACAGCATCAGCACGCCGGTCCAGTTGGTCAGCCAGCCCGCCAGTGCGCTGAAGATCGGAAACGTGATCAGGTCGACCACGAACTTCGGTTGCCCGGTCAAGCCTTCCCAGTCGATGAACACGCCAGCGGCGAGCGACGACATCGATGGGACTCCCTAAGCCGATCCGGCGGTACCGCCGGTATGAGATACCAAGGTCCCCACGTTCTCATTGCCTTGGAGGGGGTGTCAACGCGGAGCGGGACTTCGCCGTCAGCGAACGGACCGGTCGGGGTGGAACAAACCCGAACGCCCCGGGGTTGAGTAGGCATCGCTCAACTTTTGGAAGGTCGAAGACGTGACTACACCACAGAACCTGCCGGTGCTGTTCCTGACCGATCCGATCGTGCTGCCGGGCATGGTCGTGCCCATCGAACTGGACGAATCGGCGCAGGCCGCGATCGATGCCGCGCGCGCCGCCGAAACCGACGCCGTGCTGCTCGCGCCACGGCTGAACGAGGGCTACGCCACCTACGGTGTGGTCGCCACCATCGAACAGGTCGGCCGGATGCGCGGCGGAGCCCCGGCGGCCGTCCTCAAGGCCGAACGGCGCGCCAAGATCGGGCACGGGGTCACCGGCCCAGGCGCCGCGCTGTGGGTCGAGGCCGAGCCGGTCGAGACGCCCACCCCGGACGGCCGTACCAAGGAACTGGCCGCGCAGTACAAGAAGCTGGTCGTCTCGGTGCTGCAACGCCGCGAGGCCTGGCAGATCATCGATGCGGTCAATCAGCTCAACGACCCGTCGGCCGTCGCCGACACCGCGGGCTATGCCCCGTACCTGACCGCCGAGCAGAAGCGTGAACTGCTCGAGACCCCCGACGTGGCCGAGCGGCTCACCACGCTGATCGAGTGGACCAAAGCGCACATCGCCGAGGCCGAGATCAGCGAGAAGATCAGCGAGGACGTTCGCGAGGGCATGGAGAAGAGCCAGCGCGAATTCCTGCTGCGCCAGCAGCTCAACGCCATCCGCAAGGAACTCGGCGAGGACGAGCCGGACGGCGCGGATGACTACCGCACCCGCGTCGAGCAAGCCGACCTGCCCGAGACCGTCCGCGAGGCGGCGCTGCGCGAAGTCGGCAGGCTGGAGCGGGCCAGCGATCAGAGCCCGGAATCCGGCTGGATCCGGACCTGGCTGGACACCGTGCTGGAGCTGCCGTGGACGGTGAAGACCACCGACAGCGCCGACGTCTCGGCCGCCCGCACCGTGCTGGACGCCGACCACCACGGCTTGGACGAGGTCAAGGACCGCATGGTCGAGTACCTGGCCGTCCGGGCGCGGCGGGCCGCCCGCGGCCTGGAGGTCGTCGGCGGACGCGGGTCCGGCGCGGTGCTGGTGCTGGTCGGCCCGCCCGGCGTCGGCAAGACCTCGCTGGGTGAGTCCGTGGCTCGCGCTCTGGGCCGCAAGTTCGTCCGCGTGGCCCTGGGTGGCGTGCGCGACGAGGCCGAGATCCGTGGCCACCGCCGTACCTACGTCGGCGCGCTGCCCGGCCGCATCGTCCGCGCCATGAAGGAAGCCGGATCGATGAACCCGGTCGTGCTGCTGGACGAGATCGACAAGGTCGGCTCGGACTTCCGCGGCGACCCGGCGGCCGCCCTGCTCGAAGTGCTGGACCCGGCGCAGAACCACACCTTCCGCGACCACTACCTGGATCTGGACCTCGACCTGTCCGACGTGCTGTTCATCGCGACCGCGAATGTCATGGAGACCATTCCCGGGCCGCTGCTGGACCGGATGGAACTGATCACCGTCGACGGCTACACCGAGGACGACAAGGTGGCCATCGCGCGCGACTTCCTCGTGCCGCGGCAATTGGAGCGCAACGCGTTGACCGCCGACGAGGTGACGGTCGGCGAGGACGCGCTGCGCGAGATCGCCGCCAATTACACCAGGGAGGCCGGCGTTCGGCAGATGGAACGGCTGATCGCCAAGGCGCTGCGCAAGGCGGCCACCCGGTTGTCCGAGCGTGAAACCGTTCCCGCCACAGCGGGTTACGACCCCGAATTGGGCTACGAGGTGGACACCGGCACCTTGACGATCGGTCTGGACGACCTCGAGGACTACCTGGGTCGTCCGCGCTTCATCCCCGATTCGGTCGAACGCACGGCCGTCCCGGGCGTGGCCACCGGCCTCGCCGTGACCGGCGCGGGCGGCGACGTGCTCTACATCGAGGCGAACGCCGCCGAGGGTGAGCGCTCGCTGACCCTCACCGGTCAGCTCGGCGACGTGATGAAGGAGTCCGCGCAGATCGCGCTGACCTACGTGCGCTCGCACCTGGAGGAGATCGGCATCGAGCCGACGGTGCTGGATCGCAACATCCACATCCACTTCCCGGCCGGCGCGGTGCCGAAGGACGGCCCGTCCGCGGGCGTCACCATGGTCACCGCCCTGGTGTCCCTCGCGCTGGGACGGCAGGTGCGATCGGACGTCGGCATGACCGGTGAGGTCACGCTGAACGGACGGGTGCTGCCGATCGGCGGCGTGAAGCAGAAGCTGCTCGCTGCCCAGCGGGCCGGATTGAAGACGGTGTTCATCCCGGCGCGCAACGAGCCGGATCTGGACGACGTCCCGGCGGAAGTGCTGGCCGCGCTGGATGTCCGCCCCGTCGCCGACGTGGCCGACATCCTGGCCTACGCCATCGAACCGGTCGCCGAACCCGCGTTGGGGCCCGCCTTCGCGGCGACTGCCTGACCTGGGCTGGAACGGCCGGGCACGGTAACTCCGTGCCCGGCCGTTCGCATGCTGCCGAGCGTGCGGCCGGACGCGCGCTGTGCGGCCATGGACGGCGGCTCACCGATCGCCGTGCGTACGCCACTGCGCGCCCGGCGGCGCCGCAGCGGAACGGGTCGTGCGGCTCATCCCGCCGAACATGCCGATGTACGGGCGGCGAGCTGACGGTTGCGATCATTCACCGCTCCGGAATTCGCGCAAGCACAGCCCCGCCGGCCGCCGCCGATGATCAGCCGGTGCCCGGTGCCGACGCGCTCCGGCTCGGACGGCACTTCTCGTACGCGGCACCGTTGGTCAGCCGCTGGTGTCCGCACCGGTCAGATCGGCTTCCGCGAGCCGGGTCGTACCCTGGGCCACCGCACACAGAACGGGTTCGTGGCCCTCGCTTTCCGCGTAGATCTCGCAGTGGGCGACCGCCTGGCGGCGTGTCGCGCCGGTGACGGCTGCCTCGACGCGCAATCGGTCGCCCGCGGCGGGGCGCAGGTAGGTGATGGTGACACCGCCGGTGAGCACGTTCGCGCCGAGCACCGTTCCGGCGGCGAAGGTGAGGGCATTGTCGGCGGCGTAGGCGAGCACGCCGCCGTGCACATAGCCGAACTGCTGGGTCAATTCGCGACGGAGCGGGATGACCAGGGTGGCCGCGCCGTCGCCGAACGCGGTGATCTCGGTGCCCACCAGGGTGGCGAAGGGTTGCGCGGCCAGTATCTTCTCGGCGCTGTCGAGGTCGAGGGTCATGGTGGTCGTCATCGAGAGACCTCAGCCGCGGCTCGGGTGCGATCGGCGGCGAGGGCTAGCCAGGCGGCGTCGGCGAGTTCGCCCGCGACTTCGGCCGGTGCGATGCGCATCTCGCCGCCGAGCCACTGTCGCGTGTATTCCTGCGCCGGGCCGAGCCACAGTGCGTAGACCAGATCGATCGGAAGATCGCGCACCGCCCCGTATCCGGCGTGCGTGCGCCACCATCGCGTCACGTCGGACAGGAAGCGTCGATTGCTCTCGCTCTCGCGCACTCCTGGCGGACGCGCGGAGGTGAGCACGGTTGCGCGATATTGGTTCTCGCCGACCCAGCGCAGGTGCTCGCGCACCCCCGCGGTGACGCCCGCGCGCGCGTCGGTGCTGTCGCCGATTGCTGCCCAGAAATGCTCCTGGTAGTCCGCGAGCGCGTTGGCCCACACCTGCCGGTACAGGTCGGCCTTGTCCGGGAAGTGGTGGTAGAGCGCGCCGACGCTGGCGCCCGCCGCATCGCGGATCTGCGTCAGCGTCGCGTCGAGGGCCCCGTGTTCGGCGAACTGGCGCTCGGCCGACAACAGTAACCGATCTCGAATCTTCATATCCAGAATTTAGTTCTGTTTCGTGACCGGCGCAATGCGCGATGTCGCAGCCCTGGGGTAGAAACGGAAGGTGGCCAGATGGCTGTTGCACGTCGATCTCGACCAGTTCCAGGCGGCGGTGGAGTTCCGCCGTCATCCGGAACTGCGCGGCCTGCCGGTCATCGTCGGCGGCAACGGTGATCCCACCGAACCGCGCAAGGTGGTGACCTGCGCGTCCTATCCGGCGCGCGGGTTCGGCGTACGGGCCGGGATGCCGCTGCGCAGCGCGCAGCGCAAGTGCCCCGAGGGCGTGTTTCTCCCGTTGGACATGACCGCTTACGAGGATGCCTCGGACGAGGTCATGGCGCTGCTGCGCACGTTTCCGGGACGGGTCGAGGTGTGGGGGTGGGACGAGGCTTTCCTCGCCGCGGACACCGACGACCCGGAGGCCCTCGCGCAGCGGGTACGCGGTGCCATCGCCGGACTCGAGCTGACCTGTTCGATCGGTATCGGGGACAACAAACTCACCGCCAAGCTGGCGACCGGGTTCGCCAAATCGGCGGGCAAGGCTTCGGCCGAGCCCGTCGCCGACGCCGGCGCGGCCGCGGGCGTCTTCCGGCTCACCGCCGAGAACTGGATCGAAGTGATGGCCCATCGCCCGACGGACGCGTTGTGGGGCATCGGCACTCGCATCGCCGCCCGGCTCGCCGAGCTGGGCATTCGAACCGTCGGCGACCTGATGGCCGCCGACCGGCAGCGACTCGCCGCGGAGTTCGGGCCGAACACCGGGCCGTACCTCTGGGTGCTCGGCCACGGCAAGGGCGATACGGACGTCACCACCGAACCGCGAATACCCGTGGGCCGCAGCAAGTCCGAGACATTCCCGCACGACCTGACCGATCGCGGTGAGATCCGCGCCCAGGTGGTGCGGCTGGCCACCGAGGTCACCGAGGAGATGGCCGCGGCGGGCCGGATCGGCACCCGTGTTTCCGTGACGGTGCGCACCAACACCTTCTACACACGCAGCAAGCAAGAAAAACTGCCGGAACCGACCAGCGACGTCGCGCGGATCGCCGAGACCGCGCTGCGCATCATCGATCGGTTCGACCTCGACCGCCCGGTTCGTCTGCTCGGCGTCCGGTTGGAACTCCTGCCGCGCTAGCTCCCGGACCCTTCCCGACCCTCGTATGCTCGTCCGCATGGAGTTCTGGGCGATGGTGGCACACGAAACGGACAGCGGGATCGTCCTGACCCGGCAGCAGGTGAACGAGGATTTCCTCGGGCCGGGCGACGTGACGATCAAGGTGCACTACTCGAGCGCGAACTACAAGGACGGTCTGGCGATCACCAAGGGCGGCGGGGTGGTGCGCAACTACCCGATCGTGCCCGGGATCGATCTCGTGGGCGAGGTGGTCGATTCCGCCGACGACGATTTCGCCCCCGGTGACCCGGTGATCGCGCACGGATACGACATCGGCGTTTCGCGCAACGGTGGCTTCGCCGAATACGCCAGGGTGCCCGCCGAATGGGTCGTCAAGTTGGCGGACCTGAGCCTGCGCGACGCGGCCGCGCTCGGCACCGCGGGTTTCACCGCGGCCCTGAGCGTGCAGGCCTTGCTCGACCGCGGCCTCACCCCGGACGCGGGCCCGGTGCTCGTCACCGGTGCGACCGGCGGAGTCGGCAGCGTCAGCGTCGACATCCTCTCCGGTCTCGGCTTCGAAGTCATCGCTTCCACCGGCAAGGCCGACGCGAACGATCTGCTCAGCGAGATCGGCGCGAACGAGGTGATCGGCAGGCTGCCGGAGGACCCGGATGCCAAGCCGCGACCATTGACCAAAGCGCGGTGGGCCGCGGCCGTGGACAGCGTCGGCGGCGCCTCGCTCGCCTACGTGCTGAGCGCCATCGGCTACGGCGGCGTAGTCGCGGCCAGCGGGCTCACCGGTGGCGCCGAGTTGCCCACCACGGTGATGCCGTTCATCCTGCGCGGTGTCGCGCTGGAGGGCATCGATTCGGTCAACCTCCCGATCGACCGTCGCCGCGACGTGTGGTCACGGCTCGGCAAAGAGTTGCGCCCACAGCATCTTTCGTCCCTGGTGAACCATGTTCCGATCACCGAGGCGGAGAAGGTGTTGCGCTCCATCCAGAGCGGCAGCCACCGGGGCCGAACCGTGATCGGCGTCCTGGGCGAATTCTGACCCGCCAGTTCTCGGCGTGCTTCGGTAGAACTCGGACGAAAACTGCGCCGTGTCCGTTTCGGATGTACGGACCGCAGCCTCATGACACTGAGCGAAGCCCGGCTCGATGCGTTCGAGCCGGGCTTCGCCGGTTCGAACGACCCAGGCGCCCGCTCGGTGCCCGTTCGAATGCGGCGGCGACCGCGCTTCACCGCTACGTGGCGGTCGGACGGGAACCCTGATCAGCCGTCGATCGGAACACGCCGCGCGGGGGAAGACGCTGCCACCGTCGCGGGCCCTGATCCGATACGGTTCTTCCGCAAGCACGTGATCGCACCCGGCCGAGAGGCGAACTTCGTTGTCCGCGAATCTGTTCTGGCGTTCGATGTCGATAGTGGCGGCTTCCGCACTGCTCGCCGCGCCCACATACAGCCGGGCCGATCCGGTGGCCGACGCGCAGCCGAACGGCTTGGACCGGTTCTATCACCAGACGCTCGAATGGCAGCCGTGTGGCGTCGAGAATCTGGACAAAGCCGGTGGCGAGTGCGCGAACGTCCTGGTGCCGCTCGACTACGGGCGGCCCGGCGATCGCACGGTCACCGTGGCGATATCCCGGGTGAAAGCGGCTGATCCGGCTCGGCGGCGGGGAATCCTGCTGTCCAATCCGGGCGGTCCGGGCGGCCCGGGTCTGGACAGTGTGGATCTGCTCGGTGATGTGCTGTCGCCGGACGTGCTGGCGAGTTACGACCTGATCGGGATGGACCCGCGCGGGGTCGGCGAGTCGAGCCGGAGCCCGCGGTGCGGGTGGCCGGTCGGCGAGATGATCCGGTCGGCAGGACTCGACCCGCTCGGCTTCGTGCACGACACCGTCCAGTCCGCTGGCATGGCCGCTAGTTGCGTGATCCGCGATCCAGAGCTGGTGCGGCAGTTCACCACCCGCAACACGGCACGGGACATGGACGTCGTCCGAGCCGCCTTGGGCGAACAGACGATCAATTTCTACGGCTTGTCCTACGGCACGTATCTCGGGGCGGTGTTCACCCAGATGTTCCCCGAGCGCAGTGATCGAATCGTGCTCGACAGCGCGATCGACCCGGACCGGTACTGGGAGGGCTTGGTCCAGGATTGGGGTCCCTCGGACGAGATCGCGCTGGACGATTGGGCGGTGTGGGCCGCGGCCAGGGACGAAGAGTTCCGGCTCGGCGCGACGCCGCAGCAGGTGCGCGCGAAGGTCGAGGAGTTGGTCCGCGTCGTCAACCGCCGGCCGATCGTCATCGACGATTTCGCGATCGACGACCACTGGCTGCCGTTCATCCTGCACGCCTTGCTGTGGAACTTCCGGCTGAACGAACCACTGGCCGCGACGGTGCGCGAGCTCGCCGACGACGCGGGCGGTCCGCCCACCACCTCCCGCACGCCGCGGTTGCGCGCCATCGTGGCAGCGCTGCGGGACAACGAGAACTCCGTCCTGGCGCAGATCGCCTGCGGCGATGTCGGTGCGCCCATCGATCCCACGTGGTACTGGCGCAACATCGAGGAGAGCCGGGCCACGCAACCGGTGTTCGGCGCGCTGGCGGGCAATATCCAGCCGTGCGCCTTCTGGCCTCGGCCGGTCGAACCGCCGACGGTGGTCCGGAATGCGGTGCCCGCGCTCATCGTGCAGGCGACGGGAGATCCGCGCACTCCCTACGCCCACGCCGTCCGGCTGCACGAGTACCTGTCGGCGTCGCGGATGGTCACCCTGGAAGATGTCCGCATCCATATGACCTTCCGGCCCGAGTTGAGCAGCTGCGTGAACAACGCCATCAACGTCTACTTCGGCGCGGGAACCCTGCCGGACACCGACACCACCTGTACCGCGGACCGGACGGCGAGCTAGGACGCTGATCGTCGACGGCGTGGTGGTGCACTTCGCCGGCACGTTCTCGATGGTGCTGCTGGTGGTGGCCGGTCAGGCCGCGGCCGTGACGGGTTCCTCGGCGAACTGGGTGCGATACAGCTCCGCGTAGCGGCCGTCGGCGGCAAGCAGTTGGGTGTGCGTGCCGCGCTCCACGACCCGGCCCTCCTCCAGCACCAGGATCTGGTCGGCAGCGCGGATCGTGGACAGCCGGTGTGCGATCACCAGCGCGGTCCTGCCCTCCAGTGCTTCGGACAGCGCCTCTTGCACGGCGGCTTCGGAGGTCGAGTCCAGCGACGCCGTCGCCTCGTCCAGGATCACTACGCGCGGCTGCTTGAGCAGCAGGCGGGCGATGGTCAGACGCTGGCGTTCGCCACCGGAGAGCCGGTAGCCGCGCTCGCCGACCACGGTCTCCAGTCCGTCCGGCAACGACGCGACCAGGTCGCGCAGCCGGGCACGCTCCAGCGCGTCCCACAGCTCGGCCTCTGTGGCCTCCGGTCGCGCGAGCAGCAGATTGGCTCGGATGGTCTCGTGGAACAGGTGCCCGTCCTGGGTGACCAGTCCGACCGTCTCGCGGATCGACCGGGTGGTCAGCTCGCGCACGTCCGTGCCGTTCATCCGCACCGCGCCGCCGTCGACGTCATAGAGCCGGGAGACCAGCTGGGCGATCGTCGACTTGCCCGCACCGGACGAGCCGACCAGTGCGATCAGCTGACCGGGCTCGGCGCGCAGCGACACGTTGTGCAGCACCTCCACTCCACCGCGAGTGTCCAGATTCGCCACGTCCTCCAGCGAGGCCAGCGACACCTTGTCGGCCGAGGGGTAGCCGAAGCTCACCGCGTCCAGCTCCACCGCGACCGGGCCCGCCGGGACGGGCTTCGCGCCCGGCGCGTCCTCGATCAGCGGCTTCAGGTCGAGCACTTCGAAGACGCGCTCGAAGCTCACCAGCGCGGCCATGATCTCCATCCGGGCGCTCGCCAGTGCGGTCAGCGGTGTGTAGAGCCTGGTGAGCAGCAACGACAGCGAGACCACCGCGCCCGCGTCCAACTGGCCGCGCAGGGCGTACCAGCCGCCGAGCCCGTACACCAGGGCGATCGCCAGCGCCGACACCAGTGTGAGCGAGGTGACGAAGACGGTCTGCAGCATCGCCGTGCGCACGCCGATGTCGCGCACCCGGCGGGCCCGCAGCGCGAACTCGTCGGACTCCTGCTCCGGACGGCCGAAGAGCTTGACCAGCGTCGCGCCCGGCGCCGAGAACCGCTCGGTCATCTGGGTGCTCATCGCCGCGTTCAGCCGCGCCGCCTCTCGCTGCATGTCCGCCAGGCGGTTGCCCATCCGGCGCGCCGGGAACACGAACACCGGCAACAGAACCAGCGCGAGCAACGTGATCTGCCACGAGATGCTGAGCATCACCGCGAGCGTCAGCGCGAGGGTGACCAGATTGGCCACCACGCCGGACAGGGTGTCGCTGAACGCGCGCTGCGCGCCGATGACGTCGTTGTTCAGGCGGCTGACGAGTGCGCCGGTTCTGGTCCTGGTGAAGAAGGCGACGGGCATCTTCTGCACGTGGTCGAACACGGCGGTGCGCAGATGGAGGATGAGGCCCTCACCGATCCGTGCCGACATCCATCGGGTCGCCAGCCCGAGCCCCGCGTCGAATACGGCGAGCGCGCCGATCACCAGCGCGAGGACGGCCACCACCCGTGGCGCGGCGCCGCCCACGATGTCGTTGACCACCCGGCCCGCCAGCACCGGCGTCGCCACGGCGAGCACCGCGGACACCACGCTGAACACCAAGAACGCCCCGATCCTCCTGCGGTGCGGCGCCGCGAACCGGAAGATGCGCCTGGCGGTGGCGAAGCGGAACGGCCGCTGTTCCTGCGGCGCGTTCACCCGCCGGTACATCTGGCTCCACGCCACGGATTCGATGCTCACGTTGCTCTCCCTCTCGCTTCCCACCCCATTCAAGACCTGGCCACCGACACTAAGACCTCAACAATGGTTGAGTTCAAGTCGATTCCGGACGCACACTGTTTCCGCCGACGGCGAAACCGGCCGCAGCCCGACCGTGGATCCAGCCCGCGGGGATGGCGGCCACCCGACCAACGCCTCGGGCGCACAGAAGCGCAGTCGCCGTCGACGTGACCACGCGGCCCCCAAACTTCCGAAGTCCAGCCCGGCAAACTTCGTTGTCGGACCTTGCCCATCCGAGTGACCCCGTAGACGCGTATCCGCCCTCCCCGCCGCCGCCAGCGATCCGGCAAGGTCGAATCTGCACCTATCGCCCAGCACTACCACACCGGCTCAACCGCAGGTTCCGAGCGAAGCGAGACCGTGCATGTTCCGTTCGCGGCCCGGCTCGCGTCCGAGTGGCCGTCGCGTCCGCGACGAAGTGT
>NZ_JBHVDM010000053.1:0-47029 GCF_042802775.1 Nocardia sp. NPDC057455
GCCGGAGCATCGAGTGGAATCGGCGCCGCGACCGCGCGGCAGCTCGCGCGGGGCGGCGCCGAGGTCGCCCTGCTCGGCAGGCGCAAGGATCGCATCGAAGAACTCGCCGCCGAGATCGGCGGGAACGCGCTCGCGGTGGTCGCCGACGTCGGCGACCAGCAGTCCATGCGAGACGCCGCCGCCACCGTGCGGGCGGCTTTCGGGTCCGTCGACATGGTCGTCGCGAACGCGGGCGTCATGCTCGCCGCACCGTTCGAGTCCGCGCTCACCGACGAGTGGGATCAGATGGTCGGCACCAACATCACCGGCCTGCTCTACACCGGACGAGCGTTCATCGATGACCTGCTCGCGGCCGCGGCCGAGGGCGGGCGAGCGGATCTGGTGCTGGTCGGCTCGATCGGCGGGCACACGGTCTTCCCCAACTACGCCGTGTACACCGCCACCAAGGCCGCGGTCGCGCACCTGACCCGCAACCTGCGGGCCGAGTTCGGGCCACGCGGCGTGCGGGTCAAGAACATCGAACCCGGCTTCGTCGGCACCGAACTCGGCGCGGGGATGCGCGACGAGCACCAGCGCGCCGGGCTGGAGCAGTGGCGCACGGCGATCGAGATCCTGGAACCCGGCGACATCGCCGACGCGATCGCCTACGCGGTCGGCGCACCCAAGCACGTCAACATCGCCGAACTCGTCGTAGTCCCCACCCAGCAGGGCTGATCACCCGCTCATCCGCTGTTGTCGTCCGGCGGATGAAGGGACGTTGCCCCGGTACTGCGCCGCGCCCGGCCCGAGGACGCCTCGGCGATCTACGGCATCCGGGCCGGCGCGACGCGCACCGGGGCAACGTCCCCGACGCATCGTCGGGCGTCCGTCCATGCGACTCGTTCGGCATCCGCGTGGCCGAGCGAACCGCGACACCGTGGAGGGCGTGGTGGCCGGATTCGTCATGGTCGACGGCGACGAAGTCGCCAGGTCCAGGTCGCCGCCGCACAGCGCGGCATCGGCCTGGCCGCCCTTCTGCTCGCCGCCGCCGAAGAGCGCGTCCGCGCGAACGGCCACGACTGCGCCCGGCTCGCGGTCGCTGCGGGCAACACCCGCGCCGGCCGCTTCTATGCGAACCGGGGCTGGACCGATCGATGCGCCTTCACCCACGCGGCGCCCGGCCCCGTCGAGCCCGTTCCGGTCCCCGCCCACCGGTACGCCAAGCCCGCCCGAGTGTCTTTGCCGCTGACGCGCAACCACGTGGTCCGGCGAGGCGCGGTGCACGATGGACAGCGAACCCCGCGCGTGGACGCCCGCTCGAGGCGTGACGAATCGACCATCGCCCGGCTAGTCGAGGGCCGCCCACTCGGGCCACGGTCGCATGCCCTCGTCGCCGCGGATGTACGCGAGGCGGCGCAACGCCTGCCGCCGATAGGAGGGGTCCACGGCGGCGGCGCGCATCGACTGCAAGGCCATCCGGAATTCTTGGATGTCGCGCAGCAGGTAGAAGCCGTCCCAGCGCATCACGTCGCGACCGTACCCGGAACAGAATTCGGCGTACTGCGACGCGGAGAGTTTGCGCGCGGTCCAGCACTTGATCGCCGTGTGCACCAGGTCCCACTCCGGCGGGCCGATCATCGCCCCTCCCAAGCCCGCCAGGATCACGTCGCCGTCGTCGCCGACCACCACGCCGTCGTCCGAGTCGTCGCCCTGGATCACCGACCACGGCAAGCCCTTCGGCAGCGCCTTCCAGCGGCCGCGCAATTCCTCCAGGTGTTTGCCCAGCCAACGCCGGTCGTCCTCGGTCACCGTGTGCGCGGCGGAGATCTCCTCCTCCACCCGGGCCAGGGGCGACATCCGGCGTAGCTCGAACCCCGGCAGTGGCAGCCGGTGCAGCTGTCCCAGCGCCCTGGCGACCTCACCGGGCGTGCCAGGGTGATGCGGTGGCAACTCCAGCCAGAAGGTCACCGGGCGGCCGTCGACCACCACCGGCTGCGGGATATTCGCGACCACCCGCGCCGCCGACACCCCACAGGTCTCCAGCCATCGAGCCACGGCGACTTCCCGCCCGGTCGCGAGTTTTTGTCCTCGCTCCCCGATTCGCACGACGAGCCCGCCGCGCAAGCGGTAGACGCTCTGCGACCCGAGCGGTTCGGCGTCGCTCGCATCGATCCCGACGCTCACACAGGCGGCACGCAGAATCGACCGCATGCCGTTACCCGCGACCCCCGCGGTCATGTCAGCCCCCCGCTCCCACCCCGGGAGCAGTAGCACCACATCTCAGCATTGAGCGTCATGGCAGCCATCCAGATACCGGGGGGCTAACACCCCATTTTCCCTGCTCAGTGGACATTACTCCGGGCATTCCACCGCACTCAGCAACCAAACAGAATCCGCCCGTTTCGCCCGAATTACCCCATTCCACTCTCGTCGTTCTTCCCGCTACCACGACGGTCACCGATGAGTTCTGTGCGTGCGCAGGGTCTACACCTACAGCCCGCAAACTGTGCACCCGGTCAGGGAGGACCCAGATGAGCACCAAAGCACTGCCGCCCGTGGTCGACGCCGATACCTGGCAGCGCGAACTCGCAGCGCTGCGCATCCGAGAGAAAGCGGCGACCAGGGAGCTCGACGCGATCGCCGCTCAGCGCCGCCGCCTGCCGATGGTCGAGATGCCCGACTACGCCCTCGAGGGCGAGGAGGGACCGGTCCGGTTGGCGGACCTCTTCGGCGGCATGTCGCAGCTGATCGTCTACAACCACATGTGGTTCCCGGACGAGCAGTGGCAGTGCGGGGGCTGCACCGGTTTCACCTCGCAGTTCACCCGGCTGGAGTTCCTGAACAACTACGACGCCCGGTTCGTCATCGTCACTCAGGGGCCGATCGATGAGGCACTCGCCTACAAGCGACGGGTCGGCAACAAGATGGCCTGGTACTCCACGGCGAACAGTCCCTTCGGCACCGATGTCGGCGCACCACCCGGCGAAGGATTCGCGGTCAACGTATTCCTCCGCGACGGCTACACCGTCTACCGCACCTGGCACACCACCGGCCGCGGCACCGAACAACTCAGCCACTCCTTCGCCCTGATCGACCTGCTGCCCTACGGCCGCCAAGAGGAGTGGCAGGACTCGCCCGACGGCTGGCCACAATCCCCCACCTACAGCCGATGGAGCAGCTCCCAGGACATCGCCGCGGCCTACGGCGATCCGACTGGGTGAACCGAGCATTTGACGAACGAAGGCAGTGGACCTCACGGCGAACCACCTGACGCGCCCACCGCAAGGCCCGCCGGGGCCGCGCCGCACGAAACCATGACCGCCGAACGCAACGGGGGTCCGGGGGCAGAACCCGCCGGACGGGGCATGGGCGTTGCACCACCACAAAACTCAGCGGAACGAGAAAGGCCCATGCCCCCTAGGGGGCAAGGGCCTCGTACTCGTGGAGCTGCCGGGAATCGAACCCGGGTCCTCCGCCGCGTCTCCAGGGCTTCTCCGTGTGCAGTTCGCTATGTCTCTACTCGGATCTCCGGGTCCCGCGAACAAGCCCGGATGACGATCCCAGTCGCTGTTCGATGTCCCGTCCTACTCCGCGACCGAGCAGGACGGTTAGCCCTCTAGCTGATGCCGGCACCGGAGCCGAGGGCATGCCCCGGGCCGACAGAGACGCTTCGCTGCTTAGGCGGCGAGAGCGTACTCGCGCTGATTGGAATCGGCGCTTAATTGGTTGCAACGACGCTTACGGTGGTCTCTTGCCTGCACCGACACGCTTCCCCTAGATCTACGTACGCAGTCGAAACCGTTCAGCCCCGTACGCCCCGGCGTCTTGCCGGGCTGTTCATGTTAACACCGGCGCTGGGCCGGATCATCCCGTTATCCGGTGGTGGCGGACCCCACACCTTGCAGCACGGACGGGTGGGCCACCGAGGCAGATGCGGCGGGTTGCCACCCCTGGGTTCGAGAGGCCTCGGGAGATGTCGCGTCCCGCCGATCGGAACCCGCCGAACTCTTATCGTCGGGCGGTGCCGAGAACGCGCCGTGTTCCCCCTTCCTCCGATATGGTCCGGGGGTTACGGCCCGTCGCAGCTCAACCGGACTGCCGTCACCGGACGCTCGTGCACCCGACCCTTCCCGGATGCTGGTAGCCGATTCTCCGGGCCAGGCGACGAACCCGACTTACACTGCACGAGCCGTACGATCGGCTCTGAGCAGCGGATCTCGATTTCAGACTAAGGAAACACTTTGGCAGTTCGCACGATTCGGGACAGGTTGCTGCGCCTGTCCGCTCTCACCGTCATCGCCGGCCTCGTCTTGACCGGGTGCTCCGCCCTGCGCGACAAGTCGGCCGATGGGACCGAACCCGGTGTCACCGCCGACCCGTGTCCGAACGCGGTCGACTCCCGCAAGGGGTGTATCTATCTCGGCGTGCTGTCCGATCTGACGATCGGGCCGTTCGCCGCGCTGGGCAAGGACATTCACAACGGCCAGCTGGCGTTCTGGAAGGCGGTGAACGAAGCGGGCGGCATCGGCGGCAAATACGAGGTGGACATCGCCACCTACACCGAGGACACGAACTACGATCTGCGGAAGCACGCGGAGGCGTACCGGCGAATCGAGCCGCACGTCCTCGCGCTCTCCATGAGCTTCGGCACCGTGCAGACGCAGAAGGTACTTCCCGAGATGGACGCGGCGAACATGATCGCCATTGCCGGAACCCTGTGGTCGGGCTGGCAATTCGAGAACAGTGACAAGGGTCTGCTGCTGGAGTCCGGCTATTCCTACTGCTCGGAGGCGATCATCGCGCTGGACTGGATCGCCGAGCACGACGCGAAGCCGTCTTCGATCGCCACGGTCAGTTACCAAGGCGATTACGGCGGCGACTACGCCACCGGCGCCAAGAAATGGGCCTCCGCCAACCGCGTCGACATGGTGGCGCAGATCGACACCGAGCCGAACACCCAGATCGGCAATCAGGATGCCGCGGTCGCCAAGATCCTCAATGCCAGAGCCGATCTCGTGCTCCTGGCCACCGGTCCCGCGGAGGCGGGCGAGATCATGGGCAAGGCGGCGCTGGCCGGCTTTCCGGGCAGGTTTCTCGGCTCGAGCCCGACCTGGAACGGCGGCCTGCTGAAAAGTCCTGCGGCGTCGGCGATCACGACGCGCTACAACATGACTTCTCCGCTGGACGGCTGGGACGGCACCAGCGCGGGCGCCAAGAAGGCCAGGGCCTCGGCGACCCGCGAGCCCTCCACCTGGGGCTACAGCGCCGGGTGGATGTTCTCCTATCCGATGAAGGCGCTGCTCACCCGAGCGGTCAACGAAGGCAAGCTGAACCGCAAGGGCGTCCGTCGAGCCGTGCACGGCCTGCGCGTCGACTACGAGGGCGCGATTCCCGAATACATCTACGGCGCGGCGAAACCCGACCTCACCCGGCAGCGAGCGGTCATCGAGGCGCCGGATCAGACCGCGCCGCTGGGCGCGAAGACCCTGGCGACCGACTATCACGGCCCGACTCAAGACCGCGTCACCCTCACCGAGCCCTGCGTGCAGCCGTAAGCGAGCAAGACATGCCATTTCACCGTAATCTCCGTCGGCTGCTACGTCTGGTAGCCGCTCCCCTCGCGCTCGGGCTCGTCCTGACCGGCGGCTGTTCGGACTCCGAGCCCGCCGCTACCCCCGGCGTCACCCGCGCAGCGTGCCCGCACGCGATCCACCGCGACAAGGGCTGTATCTATCTGGGTGTTCTGTCGGATCTGAACAACGGCCCCTTCGCACCGCTCGGAAAGTCGCTGCAAGAGGGGCAACTCGCGTTCTGGAACGAGGTGAACAAGCAGGGCGGCATCGGCGGCTACGAGGTCGACATCGCCACTTACACGCGTGACACCGCCTACGACCCGCGCAGGCACGTCGCGGAATTCGAGAACGTGGCCCCCCACGTGCTGGCCCTCGCGATGAGCTTCGGGACCGCGCAGACTTTGGCCGTCCTGGCCGAGATGGACGACGCGGACCTGGTGACCGGGGCAGGCACCCTCTGGTCGGGTTGGCAGTACCGCTCCACCGACCGAGACCTGGTATTGGACGACGGCTTCTCGTACTGCACGGAAGCCGTGCTCGGCCTGGACTGGTTCGCGCAGAACCACTATCAGCCGCGCACGCTCGGCGTGGTCGCCTACCGCGGCAACTACGGCGGTGACTACGCCAGCGGGGCGCTCAAGTGGGCATTGGACAACGGCGCCACCATCAGCGCGCGGATCGACACCGGCCCCAACCCCGAAGTGGGCAATCAGGACTTCCCGGTCGCCGAGATCATGGCCGACCCGCCCGACGTGGTCCTGCTGGCCACCGGTCCGGCCGAAGCCGCCGAGATCGTCGGCAAACTGGCGAAGTCCGGCTACACGGGCCGGTTCCTCGGATCGACCCCGACCTGGAACAGCGCACTGCTCAAGACACCTGCCGCGCCCGCGCTCACCTCGCTCTACAACTACACCTCTCCGTTCGACGGTTGGGACGGCATGAGCACCGGAGCCCAGCGTGCCAGGAGCGCCGCGCCGAGCGAACCGACGAATTTCGGCTACAACCTGGGCTGGGCGATCTCCTATCCGATGAAGGCGCTGCTCACCAAGGCAGCCGAGACCGGCGGACTGGACCGGCCGACCCTGCGCAAGGCCCTTGCCGGGCTCACCGTCGATTCCGAAGGAATGGCGGCGCCGCAGATCTACGGGCGCGACGAACCCGACGTCGCGGCGCAGCGAGCGGTGGTCAACGTGCCCGATCCGTCGACATCCCTGGGGTCACGCACCGTGGTCGCCGACTACCGCAGCCCCACATTGAAACGGATATCGATCCGTGAACCGTGCACGCGATGAACCGCGCAACCGGCCTGCGGTAGGACCGAATTCGGGTGGCGCGGGTGCGGACCGGTTTCCCGTTGCCGCACCGGGGTGATCGGACGCAGGACAGCCGGGCGCGCAGCCGCACGACTCGACGGCCGACAAGGCGCTCAGGCCGTGGCGATGAGTGCGACCGAGGCCAATGCCAGGGCCAGGCCTACTCGCTGCTGCCGGTGGACCCGCTCGCCGAGCAGAACCATCGCCAGCAGTACGGTCACGGCCGGATAGAGCGAGCCGATCACGCTCACCAGCGACAGCAGTGAGCCGTGGAAGGCATACAGCAGCGCCGCGTTGCTGATGACGTCCAGCACGCTGATATAGCAGGCCAGTCGTAGGGGTTCGCCTCGCAACCGTCCGACATCGCGAGCGGTCAGCGCGGTGAGCCATACCACCGCGGTGGCCGCGAGGCGCTGCATGAGCAGCGGCCACAGTCCGGCCTCCGCCGATGTCTCGTGCAAGAAGACGAAGGCCAGACCATACGCGGCGCCGGATCCGATGGTCAGCGCGGCGATCTTGCGGGTGAACCGTAGTTCGCGTCCGCCGGTGATTTCCTCGGTCACCTCGTCCGGTGACTCTCGGCTGACCAGAAGGACGGCGACCAGCGCGAACACGATTCCCGCGAAAGCCATCGGGCCGGGGCGCTCGCCGGTCGCCAGCCCGGCGAGTACCGGGATGCCCGCGACCAGCACCGCGGTCAGCGGTGAGACCACTGCCATCGGACCGCCGGCCAGCGCGGCGTAGAACCACCACACCGCTACGCCGCTCGCGACGCCCGCTGCCGCGCCCCACCACAGCGACGCGGCGTCCGCGCTTCCGGACACGAACGGAAGCAGCGCGAGTACCAGCAGCACGGAGAACGGATAGGAATAGATGACGACGCGTAGTGCGGTCACCCGCCGCGACGCCACGCCGCCGTAGAAATCGCTCACGCCGTAGCCCACCGCGGCTACCAGCGCGAGCACGACGGCGGTCACGACATGCCTTTGACCCGCCGTCCTAGTTCGCGGGTAACCTCTCGCTCGGCCGTGCGCCGGGCCAAGTCCTGGCGCTTGTCGTAGTCCTGCTTGCCCTTGGCGAGCGCCAGCTCGACCTTGACCTTGCCGTCGGAGAAATACATCGACAGCGGCACCAGCGTCTGGTTGCCCTCGCGCGACTTGCCGACCAACCGCTCGATCTCACGCTTGTGCAGCAGCAGCTTGCGCACCCGGCGCGGCGCGTGGTTGGTCCAGGTGCCGTGGCTGAACTCGGGGATGTGCAGCCCACGCAGCCACACTTCGCCGTTGTCCACCGTCGCGAACGCGTCCACCAGCGAGGCCTTGCCCTCACGCAGGCTCTTCACCTCGGTGCCGACCAGCGCGATCCCGGCCTCGTAAACGTCCAGGATCGTGTAGTTGTGCCGCGCCCGGCGGTTGGTCGCGATGACCTTGCGCCCCTTCTCCTTCATAACGGTCCACTCTAAGTGACCCGGCAACCGGTTTATTCCCGCAGGTAGCGGAGGCCCTAACCGCCCTGATGCAGCACCACGTAGAGCGTGAGGACGGCGAGGAACGCGGCGAGCAACGCCACCGTCGACATCCGCGGCAGGCCGGGGCGCGGTGGCGGTGGCCGGCGCCGCAGCCACACGTTCTCCACCGCCGGATCGGTTCGGCCGCGGACATACGGCGGCGCGTCCGGAGTCTCACCCCCCACCGAGCCGGTGGCAATGTCATCGCCCGCGTCGCCGGAACCCTCACCCGGTGCCATAGCCAGAACGGTAGCCGCCACGACGGCGACTCGCCGCAATTCTCGCGCCGCGCAACACAGTTGGAACTCAGGCCAGGCGCCGCCGGAACACCTCACCGGACGCGCCGGTCGCCGGGTCGACCGTGTGTACGCCCAGTTCGACCTCGTCCTCGGTGACCTCGAGCACCATGAAGCCCAGCTCGTGATAGTTCTCGTACAGCGCGTCGTGACCCGCGCTCGCGGCGAGGCGCGGCTGCGCGCCGACCGTCTTGGCGGCCGCGCCGGACACGATCTGCCTGGTTCCCTTCGTCGCCGCCGTGGGTTCGAGCACCTGGAGCGCATGGTCGTGCCCGGACAGGATGAACTGGCACCGGCCGATCACGTGGTCTTCGAGGAAGCGTTTCACGTGCACGCCGTTGATCGGCTCCAGCGACAAGCCCTCGTAGCGGCCCGCATCACCGTGCGGGCCGTTGCTCAGATACGGGTGGTGGGTGCAGGCGATCTTCCACGGGGCGGGCGACTCGTCGAGGGCGCGATCGAGCCAGTCGCGCTGCTCGTTCATGAACTGTCCGTCCACCGCCCAATAGGGTGCGAAGACCGGCGGCAGGTAGGCGGCCAACGGGTTGACGTCGAGGACGAAGAATTCGACAACAGGGTTCTCCTCGGGAATCCGCACCGAGTAGTAGCGGCTCGGCATCCACCAGCTCCTGGAGCCGGCGTGGTACTCCACCTCGGCGTTTCCGCGCAGCAGCCACCCGCCGTCACCGCCGAGGACCGAGCTGTTGTCGTGGTTGCCCAACACCATCAGCCAGGGGAAATCCAGACCGGTGTTGGGGTTTTCGAACTTGTCGGCGAACTGGACGTCGGCGGCGCCGTCGGGGCCGTGCTCGTAGATGTTGTCGCCGAGGCCGAGTGCCAGCGAGACGGGTTCGCGGCCGTGCAGCGCGCGCATGGCATCGGCGACCGCCCACTGGGTGCGGGTACCGGTGCCCGCGTCGCCGGTCACCAGCACCCGCACCCGACGCTCGGCCGGGAAGGGAAATTTGGTGACTCCCTCGGCGACGGGTACCGCGTGCGCGGGCGTGCGGCCGACCACCGTGGCCCCGGCCGCGAGAGTGGCCGCACCGGCCAGGAACTCCCGGCGCCCGATCGTTTCGGTCCGAATCACGCTGTCCTCCACGATCTCGGGCGGTCCCACCCGGTGGCCATCCTCACCCATCGGCGACCCGCGTGACGGTAGCGGCTCACTCGGCGCCGAGCACTTCGAGCACCTGCTCGCCGTATTTCGCCAGTTTGTTCTCGCCGACACCGCTGACGCCGCCGAGCTGCGCGAGACTCGCGGGCTTGCGAGCCGCTATCTCGCGCAGGGTGGCATCGTGGAAGACGACGTAGGCGGGAACGCCCTGCTCCTTCGCGGTGGCAGCGCGCCACTCGCGCAGCTTCTCGAACAGCGGCAGATCGGTGGGCGGCAGCTCCGCGGAGGCCGCTTTCGCGGCCTTCGCTGCCCGTGCGGGCTTGGTCGCACGCTCGGGCTCGCGGCGCAGCAGTACTTGCCGTCCGTCGAACAGCACCTCGCTGCTGGCCTCGGTGAGCGTCAGCACCCCGTAGTCGCCGTGGACGGCCAGCAGCCCGTGGGCCAGCAGTTGCCGCACCACCCCGCGCCACTCCGTGTCGCGTAGGTCGGTGCCGACGCCGAACACCTTCAGTTCGTGGTGGTCGTGTTGCAGGACCTTCGGGTTCTGCTTACCGAGCAGGATGTCCACGATGTGGCCGGCACCGAAGCTCTGGCCGCGCTCCCGCTTCAGCCGCAGCACCGTGGACAGCAGCTTCTGCGCGGCCACCGTGCCGTCCCAGGATTGCGGTGGGGTCAGGCAGGTATCGCAGTTGCCGCAGGGCAATCCGGGCTCGCCGAAGTAGGCGAGCAACTGGGTGCGCCGGCAGCCGACCGTCTCGCACAGCGCGAGCATCGCGTCCAGATGCAGCTGGAGCTGGCGGCGGTGGGCGGCGTCGCCCTCCGAGGAGTCGATCAGCTTGCGCTGCTGCACCACGTCGTTGAGGCCGTAGACCATCCACGCCGTGGAGGGCAGCCCGTCCCGGCCTGCGCGCCCGGTTTCCTGGTAGTACCCCTCGACCGATTTCGGCAGGTCCAGATGGGCGACGAAGCGCACATCGGGTTTGTCGATGCCCATGCCGAAGGCGATAGTCGCCACGACGACCAGTCCGTCTTCGCGCAGAAAGCGCGACTGGTTCTCCGCACGGGTGCGATGGTCCAAGCCCGCGTGGTAGGGCACCGCGGTGATGCCGTTCTCGGTGAGGAACGCCGCGGTCTTCTCCACCGAGTTGCGCGAGAGGCAGTAGACGATGCCCGCGTCGCCCGCGTGCTCGTTGCGGATGAATTCCAGCAGCTGACGCTCGGGGCGGTTCTTCGGCTCGATCCGGTACTGGATGTTGGGGCGGTCGAAGCTGGACACGAACCGGCGGGCGGCGCCGAGGTCGAGACGCTGGATGATCTCGTCGCGCGTCTTCTCGGTGGCTGTCGCGGTCAGCGCGATCCGGGGTACGTCCGGCCAGCGCTCGTGCAGCATGGAAAGGCCCAGGTAGTCGGGCCGGAAGTCGTGACCCCACTGGGAGACACAGTGCGCCTCGTCGATGGCGAACAGCGCGACCTTGCCACGATCCAGCAGCTGCGCGGTGGAGTTCAAGCGCAACCGCTCCGGCGCCAGGTACAGCAGATCGAGTTCGCCCGCGACGAATTGCGCCTCGACGGTCCGGCGCTCGTCGGGGTACTGGGTGGAGTTGAGGAAGCCCGCGCGCACGCCCAGTGCGCTGAGCGCGTCCACCTGGTCCTGCATGAGGGCGATCAGCGGGGAGACCACCACCCCGACGCCGGGACGTACCAGTGCGGGGACTTGATAGCAGAGGGACTTGCCTCCGCCGGTCGGCATGAGCACCAGCGCGTCGCCACCGTCGATCACGTGCTGGACGATCGCCTGCTGATCGCCGCGGAAGCTGTCGTAACCGAAGACTCGGCGTAGAACCTGTTGCGCCGCAACGGATCCGGCGTCCGATCCGGACGCGGCTTCGGTCGCTACAGCCGCGAAATCATCGGGGGGAGTCACCCGGCCCATCCTACGAGCGCCAGGACGAGGCGATACGGGCACGGTTCGGCGTTCGCCCTGGTGGGCCACCGAGTTGTCCACATGTGGACAACCTCGGATTCGAAGCTGTCGGCACGCCACGCTGACCTCGGTATTGCTCGGCTCCGTCGGAAATCTCGGCCCTTACCGCATGGTTCGGCGCTGTTATGTTGTCGCTCATGGCAAAAGGGAGAGGAATCCGGGTGCGCGCCGCGGTGCTGAGCGCCGTCGCCATGGTCGCCGTGCTCACCACGGCGATGCAGGCAGCGCAGGCGGAGACATTCCCCGCCAGGTGCTCGGACGGCTGGGAGACCACGACCGTCGTCGAAGGAGTCGGCAATCTGGAAAATCTCGATTCCGACGGACGCGGCGGTTTCTACGTCACCGGACTGATGGACGGCTACCTGGCGCACGTCGACGGCGCCGGACGAATGGAGAAGCTGGTCACCGATGTGCACCGCCCCGCAGGCGTGCGCGTCGCCGGGCGCTACGTCTACTTCCTCACCGGTGACGGCCTCAGCGAACCGCCGGGCACGCTCCAGCGCTACGACATCGAGACCGGCGCGGTGCACGTCTTGCTGACCGGGCTGAACGGGCCGAACGGCCTGTTGTCGCTGCCGGATGGCAGTTTGCTGTTCACCACCATCGGCCTGAGCGGTCCCACCGGTATCTCCCGTTACCGGCCCGAGACGAGCGAGTACGAACGAGATTGGTCGACGCTGCCGCCCTCCAACGGCCTCGCGCTGGCCGCGGACGGCGCATCGGTCTTCGTCGACACCATGACGCTGCAGATCCTCCGCGTGCGGCTCGACGATCCGGCGCATCCCACCGTCGTCTCCGGCATCCCGGACCTGGTCGCATTGCCCGACGATATGGAGGCCACCCGGGCGGGCGCGCTGTTCGTCGCCGATCACGTGCTCGGCGCCGTCTATCAGGTGGATACGACGACCGGCGCCACCTGCGCGGTCATCACGGGGCTGATCAAGCCCGGCCCGTTGCGCAACCCGCCGGACGGCGCCACATCGGTTCGCATCGATCGTAACGGGGATTCGTGGGCGCTGTTCGTCACCAGCATGGACGGCACCCTGCGCCGCCTGCGCCCGCCACCGGGGATCGATCTCACCCCGGCGACTCCGTCGCGGGCCGGATAACGCGAAACACTCTCGACGAGAGCACGGGCAGCGGTCTCGGCTGGCTCAGCCGCGCAGGCGGTCGAGCACCTTCTCGTGCAGCAGGCCGTTGGTGGCGATGGCGTCGCCACCGTGCGGACCGGGTGTGCCGTCCAGCGCGGAGAAACTGCCGCCCGCTTCGCGGACGAGGATGTCCAGGGCGGCCAGGTCCCACAGCGAGACCTCCGGTTCGGTGGCGATGTCGACGGCGCCTTCGGCGAGCAGGCAGTAGCTGAGGAAATCGCCGTAGCCGCGCACGCGCCACACATCGTCGGTCAGGATGATGAACTGCTCGCGCAGGCCGCGCTCGCGCCAGCCGGACAGACTGGAGAACGCCAGGCTGGCCGAACTCAGCTCGCCGACGGCGGAGACCGAGATTCCTTCGGCGGCCTGCCCGTCGAAGCTCGACCACGCGCCCGATCCCGCGGCCGCCCACCAGCGCCGCACCAGCGACGGCGCGCTCACCACGCCCACCACCGGTTCGCCGTCTTCCAGCAACGCGATCAGCGTCGCCCAGATGGGCACCCCGCGCACGAAGTTCTTCGTGCCGTCGATCGGGTCGACCACCCATTGCCTTCCGCTGAGTTCGGCGTCGCCACCGAACTCCTCGCCGAGCACCGCGTCGTCCGGCCGTTCCTCGGACAACACCTGCCGGATCGCCCGCTCCACGGCCAGATCGGCGTCCGACACCGGCGTCAGGTCCGGCTTCGCGTCGACCTTCAGGTCCAGCGCACCGAAGCGAGCCCGGGTGATCGCGTCGGCGGCATCGGCCAGCCGCAGGGCGAGTTCGAGATCGGAGGAGTACACAGCCACGCCCCGCACCCTATCGGTCCGCACGGCTGCTCCCATCGCCGTCCGGCGCTCAGCCCACGGTCTCCAGCGATCGTGCCGCGACCAGCGCGCTCGCCCACCAGCGCAGCTGGTCGAGCATCGCTGTCGCGGCGGCCGCGGGCTCCTCCGGCTCCCGCAACTGTCCCTCATCGTCGAACAGCAGGTAGTAGCGCGGGAACGACACATAGTGACGAACGGTGTGCGCGTTCAGTTCGTTGAAGATCTGCCGCAGGTGTTCGATGGCCAGCAGGCCGCCGGATGCTCCGCTGTAGCCGACGAAGCCGATCGCCTTCGCGTCCCACTGGGTGAAGTGCCAGTCGATGACGGCCTTGAGGGAGGCGGGGATGCTGCGGTTGTAGTCGGGCGTGACGATGACGAAGGCGTCGGCCGCCGCGAGCCTGCGCGTGAGGTCGGTCATGCCTTCGGGCCGCGGCGGGTTCGGGTCCATTGCCGGAGGCACCGCGGGCAGCTCGAGCGGAATGTGCGACTCGGCCAAGTCGATGACGTCCACCTCGAACACACCGTGCCGCCGCGCCTGCTCGGTGAACCAGGTGGCCACTACGGGCCCGAAGCGGCCCTCTCGGACGCTGCCGATGATCACCGCGAGCTTCAACGGGGCGTTGGACATGATGTTCCTCCTCGGACTATGAAGCGGCCCGGCTCGAACCGCCCACTCAATCTGCTGCCCGGCGCGCGGAGCAGGGAGACCGCCGTAAGAGTGGTAGTGACAGGGACACCCTCCGGGCGGCGCGCCTTGTTAGCTTCGAGAGGTGAGCGACAACGAACTCGGGCTCTTCCTGCGCACCCGCCGCGAAGCGGTGACGCCCGCGCACGTCGGCCTGCCCACCGGCCCACGGCGGCGCACCCCGGGCCTGCGGCGCGCCGAGCTGGCCACGTTGGCCGGAGTCAGCGTGGAGTACGTCACGCGCCTCGAGCAGGGTCGCGACCGGCACCCCTCGCCTCCGGTGCTGTCCGCACTCGCGGACGCGTTGCGATTGAGCCCCGCCGAGCGCATCCACCTGCACCGATTGAGCAAATCGGTGGACAGTGGGTTCACCTGCATGGGGGACGCGCAGCCGCTGCGCGAGGTCCGGCCAACGGTGCGCGCGATCCTGGATCGGCTCGAACCCGCGCCCGCCGTGGTGGTCAACCGCCTCACCGAAGTGCTCGCCTACACCGGCGGTTACCACAGGCTGATGGCGCCGACCGGACTGTTCGACGGCCCGCACACCCCGCCCGATCTGGCGCGCTTCGTCTTCTGCCTGCCCGGCGCCCGGCAGGTCTACACGGATTGGGAGCACATCGCCGACGAGACGGTCGCCACGTTGAAGCAGGGCCCGTTCCGTGCCGACCCGCATATCGCCGCCCTCGCCGACGAGCTCACCGTCACAGTGGGCCCGGCGTTCGCCGACCGGGTCGACACCGTGCCGAGCCTGGCCGCCGCCACCGGCATCACCCGTCTCGCCCATCCCGAGGCCGGTTCCCTGCGTCTGGCCTACGAATGTCTCGAACTCTCCGCCGACGACGACCAGCGGGTGATCGTCTACCTGCCGGCCGACGACGCCACCGCCGCCGCCCTCGACGCGCTCAACGGACGCCGTCCCGGCGGACTGCACGCGGTCTCGGGCTGAGCGGTATCGCGGGGCGGGCGGAACTCGAATCGCGTTCCCGGCAATACGGTGGAAGTCGGCCGCGCCTGTAGTTGCCGGTCGGCAGGCCCGACACCCGCGCCCCGATACCGGCTTCGATCGTTCGACGTCGCCGGTGCGGCGGACCGCGAGTGGAGACCCGGAAGTGGAGTTCGACACACCGCCCGCACCGGACCTGATCCGTCGGTCCGACCTGACGACCGATCGAGCGTGACGGCATCCCTACCGTGCGGACGAGCGAACACCTCCGCCGCGAATTCCAATCACCAACTGCGCCAACCGCGGTCGCCGTTTAGGGTGGATACCCATGAAACGTCCGTCACAGCGCACCCGCCCCGCGGGGAGTGGGAAGCGTGCGTGTGACATCCCGGCGACCCGACCGGTCGGCCCGCGCACGGCGGCGTTCACCCCCGGCGACGCCGTCCCCGGTCATCCCGCGCGCACTCGTGTGCTGCCCGCGCAGAGGGGCAGCTAGGCTTGACGATCGTGCAACCTGACGTTTCCGCTGATCTCGCCGAACTCGACGCCACGCTGAAGACGGTCGAATCGGTCCTCGACATCGACGAGCTGCGCCGTCGTATCGACGAGCTCGAGCATCAGGCCGCCGACCCCGACCTGTGGAACGACCAGGACCATGCCCAGCAGGTCACCAGTGAGCTGTCGCATGCCCAGGGTGAACTGCGCCGGGTGGAGGAGCTACGCCAGCGGCTCGACGACCTACCGGTGCTCTACGAACTGGCCGAGGACGAAGAGGGCGAAGCCAGGACCAGCGCGCTCGCCGAGGCCGACGCCGAGCGCTCCGCGCTGCGCAGCGACGTCGAGGCGATGGAGGTCCGCACGCTGCTGTCGGGCGAGTACGACAAGCGCGACGCGCTGGTGAACATCCGTTCCGGCGCCGGTGGCGTGGACGCCGCGGACTGGGCCGAGATGCTGATGCGCATGTACATCCGCTGGGCCGACCGGCACAAGTACGGGGTCGAGGTCTACGACACCTCCTACGCCGAGGAGGCCGGCATCAAGAGCGCCACCTTCGCGGTGAAGACGCCCTATGCCTACGGCACGCTTTCGGTCGAGATGGGCACGCACCGGCTGGTGCGGATCAGCCCGTTCGACAACCAGGGCCGCCGCCAGACCTCCTTCGCCGAGGTCGAGGTGCTACCCGTGGTCGAGACCACCGACCACATCGAGGTGCCGGAAACGGAGATCCGCGTCGACGTGTACCGCTCGTCGGGCCCGGGTGGCCAGAGCGTCAACACCACCGACTCCGCGGTCCGCATCACCCACTTGCCCACCGGCATCGTGGTCACCTGCCAGAACGAGAAATCGCAGTTGCAGAACAAGATCTCGGCCATGCGCGTGCTGCAGGCCAAGCTCTTGGAGCGCAAGCGGCACGAAGAGCGCGCCGAGATGGACGCGCTGAAGACCAACGAGGGTGCGTCCTGGGGCAATCAGATGCGCTCCTATGTGCTGCACCCCTACCAGATGGTCAAGGACCTGCGGACCAACTACGAGGTCAACAATCCGTCGGCGGTCCTCGACGGGGACATCGACGGATTCATCGAGTCGGGTATCCGCTGGCGAATGCGAGAGCAGGCGAGCTAGATGAATGTCGCGGGCATCCAGGCGATCGCTTCCACCGGTTTCACCACCTGGCTACGCGGGGCAGGCCTGGAGATCGTGCTGCTCATCCTCGGGGCCATCCTGTTCAGCCGGTTCGCCACCTACCTGAGGGACCGGGTCACCCGCCGGATCGACGCCGGATTCCACAGCAGCGACGCCCTGGTGCGCACCGAGGCGGCCAAGCACCGGCACGCGCTGGCCCAGGTGATCACCTGGGTGGTGCTGACCATCGTCTACGTGCTGATCACCATGGAAGTGCTGCGGCGGCTCGGCTTCGCCGTCACCGGACTGGTCGCGCCCGCCGCGGTGCTCGGCGCCGCGCTCGGTTTCGGCGCGCAGCGCATCGTGCAGGACATTCTCGCGGGGTTCTTCCTGATCACCGAGCGACAGTACGGATTCGGCGATGTGGTCCGCATCGCGGTGACTGGAGCCGCGGAGCAGGCGGAAGGTACGGTCGAGGACGTCACGCTGCGGATCACCACGTTGCGCAACGCGGACGGTGAAGTGATCACGGTGCCCAACGGCCAGATCGTGAAGGTCACGAACCTGTCGAAGGACTGGGCACGCGCCGCGATCGACGTGCCGGTGGCCGCCAGCGCTGACATCACCAGGGTCAACGAGATCCTGCACGAGGTCGGTACAAAGGCGTACGAAGACGCTCGTTTGCAGCCGTTGCTGCTCGACGAGCCCACCGTCATGGGTGTGGAAGACCTCACCGTCGACCAGATGAACATCCGAATGGTTGCCCGAACATTGCCGGGCAAACAGTTCGAAGTCGGACGCGAGCTGCGGGTGCGAGTCGCCGCGGCGCTGCGCCGGGAGGGAATCAGTGAGACCACGTAAATCCACGGCGATCCTGATGGCAACCTGGGTCGCCACGTTCGCGCTGTATGCCTTCGTCAAACCCGACGAAACGACCACCGCTCCGGCCACGCTGGTCAACGCCGTACCAGCAGCGGTGATCACGGAACCACCGGGCCGCTGAGCCGCGCGCGACGGCCCGCCGCCGCGCTGTCACCCACGGTTGACGACGCAGGCCGCGACCGGTTGCTGGTTACACTGGCTCCCCGTGATCACCATGCGGAACGTGACCAAGTCGTACAAGACCTCGACGCGACCCGCGCTGGACGACATCACCGTCGATGTGGGCAAGGGCGAGTTCGTCTTCATCATCGGACCGTCCGGCTCGGGCAAGTCGACCTTCATGCGATTGCTGCTGAAGGAGGAGACGCCCACGGCGGGCGAGATCAGAGTCGCCGATTTCCGGGTCGACCGGCTACCCGGCCGCAAGGTGCCCAAATTGCGCCAGCGCATCGGGTGCGTCTTCCAGGACTTCCGGCTGCTACAGCAGAAGACGGTGTACCAGAACGTCGCGTTCGCGCTGGAAGTGATCGGCAAGCGACGCCAATTCATCGACCGCACCGTCCCGGAGGTGCTCGACATGGTGGGTCTCGGCGGCAAATCCGACCGGCTGCCGACCGAGCTATCCGGTGGTGAACAGCAGCGCGTGGCGATCGCGCGGGCGTTCGTGAACCGGCCGCTGGTCCTGCTGGCCGACGAACCGACCGGCAACCTCGACCCCGACACCAGCGCCGACATCATGCTGCTGCTGGAGCGGATCAACCGCATCGGCACCACGGTGGTGATGGCCACCCACGACAACCACATCGTCGACGCGATGCGCAGACGGGTGGTCGAGCTCGAGCACGGGCGCCTGGTGCGCGACGAGGCCACGGGCGTGTACGGGGTGGGCCGGTAATGCGCGCGAGCTTCCTGTTCGGCGAGGTCCTCGCGGGCCTGCGCCGCAACGTCACGATGACCATCGCGATGATCCTCACCACGGCGGTCTCGCTCACCATGCTCGGTGGCGGTCTGCTCGCGGTGCGCATCGCGGACAAGACCGAGCAGTACTTCCTGGACCGGCTGGAGGTGCGGCTGTACCTCACCGAAGACGTCTCGGCCAACGACCCGGACTGCTCGCAGGACCCGTGCCGATCGCTCATGGCGGACCTGAAGGCGACCGGCGGCGTGGAGTCGGTCCAGTTCCTCAACCGGGAAGAGGCCGTCCGCGAGGCCAAGGAGAAGACCTTCAAGGACCAGCCCGAGCTGGCCAAGTACGTCAGCGAGACGCCGCTGCCCGCGTCGCTGCGGGTGAAGATGGAGGACGCGGAGCTCTATCCCACGATCTACGAGAAGTTCTACGATCGCCCCGGCGTCGGCATGGTGCGCAACGACAAGGACATCGTGGACCGGCTGGTCAGCCTGTTCGACGGGCTGCGCAACGCGGCCTTCGGTCTGGCGGTGCTGCAAGCGCTGGCCGCGGTGATGCTGATCGCCAACATGGTGCAGATCGCCGCGTTCACCCGGCGCACCGAGGTCGGCATCATGCGGTTGGTCGGCGCGACCCGCTGGTACACCCAGTTGCCGTTCCTGCTCGAGGCCATGGTCGCCGCGCTGGCCGGCTCGGTGCTCGCGGTGCTGGGCCTGCTCATCGCCCGCCCGCTGGTGATCGACCGCGCCCTCGGCGACCTGTTCGCCAGCAAGGTCTTTCCCCGCATCACCGGCGACGACGTCGCGATGACCGCGCTGGTCATCGCCCCGGTCGGCATCGTCTTCGCGGCGATCACGGCCTACGCCACGCTGCGCTACTACGTGCGCGAGTGACCGCCGGAGCCGGTGGCCGCCGCGCCACCGGCTCGACCGGGCACCGCCCGAGTCCTCCCGTATCCGATGTTCACAGCACGAGGTCGGTCAACTGTTCCCAGTCGAGCTGGATCCGGATCGGCAAGTCGACGGCGAACGCGGTCTGCGGCTTCAGGACGCGGGCGAGCCGGTAGTGCCCGACGCCGTGGTCGAGACCGTAGGTCTCGATGGCGGTCACCTCGGTGTCCGACACACTGACCAGCCAGTACCAGGGGATTCCGGCAGCCGCGTACTCGCCCATCTTCTCGAGCCGGTCCGTTTTGACGTGACTGGGCGAGATGACCTCGACGGCGATCTTCAGACAGCGCGCGGGCACCGGTCGCACGTCCGCCGGCACGCACTCGAACAGGGCGATATCGGGACGCCGAATCGTCGCGCGGGGCACTTCCCAGAGCACCACGTCGAAGTCATGGTTGGCGTCCAGACATGCCGAGGGATCTTCGGCCATATTTTCGCGGGCCGCCGCTTCCAGCATCGCCAGCAGCCGATGAACGGCCTTCTGATGTGCCCTCGTCGGAGATTCGCATCGAACCGCGTCCCCGTTCACCACCTCTACCAGGCGGCAGAACTCGTCGGGAAGCTCGCGCCAGATGTCGACCGTGATCGGCTCGGGCTGCACGTTGTCCGGCCGGGCCCAGTCGAAGATCGCTGACATGCGTCGGATTGTAATCACGGCGGCCATGCCGGCCGCCCGTACCGACTACATCCCACTGCGCCACACCAGCACGTTCGCCGCCTATGGCAGCACCACCGTCATGCGCGCGACGGACTCCCGCGCCAGTCGGTCCCGAACAGCTCGTACCGGCGGCGCGATGCGGTCGAGGATTCGAGTTCGGGTAACGAATCAGGATCGATCGCCGCTCTCGCCTTGGAACGGGGCGAATCACCGGCGGCCGCATCGGCCGTTTCGCTCGGCGGCTACTCCGGGGGGTCGGAAAGCGCAGATCATCGCCTTGCAGTAATAGCGCCACATTTGGCGCAGATGACGGTCGACCGCCGACTACCCAGCTTTGGGCACTCGTCCAGCAAGGCGCTGATTCCCCACGTAAGCTGCCTCTCGACGCGGTTCTTACTCAGCAGTAAGATAGCCTTACTCTGGAGTAAGATAGCCGGAGATAGACCGCACCAACCCGTCCGAGAAAACAGGTGATGATGAGCACTCGAGACAGCGCAACGAAGCGAAGTCCAGACACGTCCGCGGTCGGCCTGACCCAACCCAAGCGGGATTGGATGGGCGCGGCGATGCGGGTCATGACGACCCTCACCGGGTCGGAACTCGCCGAGAAATACAACCTGCGCAAGCCGATCGAGCGCGTCACCTATGAGGGCACCAAGACCGGCTTCCGCACGCTCGGCGCGGCGACCCGCGCGTTCGCCAGGGTGGCGGGCAGTGGCGCGCCGAAGCGCCTGGCCACCAACGAGGCGAAGAACAAGGACTTCTTCGATCTGACGCCGTCCGACGAACAGCAGATGATCGTCGAGACAGTGCGGGAGTTCGCCGCCGAGATCCTGCGACCGGCCGCCTACGAGGCCGACAGCGCCGCCAAGGCGCCGCGCGACCTGCTCGAGCGCGCCGCCGAACTCGGCATCACCCTGATCAACGTGCCCGAGGAACTCGAGGGTGCGGCCTCCGAGCGCGGTGCGGTAACCAACTCGCTGGTCGCCGAGGCGCTGGCACACGGCGACATGGGTCTGGCCCTGCCCATCCTGGCGCCCAGCGGCGTCGCGGTCGCACTCTCGCAGTGGGGCAGCGACGCACAGCAGAAGACCTATCTGCCCTCTTTCACCGGCGAGAACGTGCCGCAGGCCTCGGTGGTGATCAGCGAGCCGCGCGCCCTGTTCGATCCGTTCGCCCTGGAAACCAAGGCGGTGCGCTCGCCGAGCGGCTACCGCATCTCGGGCGTGAAGAGCCTGGTGCCCGCCGCGGCCGACGCCGAGCTGTTCCTCGTCGCCGCCGAGCTGGACGGCCGTCCCGCGCTGTTCATCGTCGAGTCGGACGCGCCGGGCCTGGTCGTGGAGGCCGACCCGAGCATGGGTCTGCGCGCCGCGGGCCTCGGCCGCCTGATCCTGGACAACGTCGCGGTCGGCACCGACGCCATCCTGGGCGACGGTGATGCCACGACCCGCGCCGAGGAGTACGCCGACGCCGTGCGCTTGGCCCGCCTCGGCTGGGCTTCGCTCGCCGCGGGCACCGGCCAGGCCGTGCTGGACTACGTGATCCCGTACGTGAACGAGCGCGAAGCGTTCGGCGAGCCGATCTCGCACCGTCAAGCGGTCGCCTTCATGGTCGCCAACATCGCCATCGAACTCGACGGCCTGCGGCTGGTGACGCTGCGCGGCGCTTCTCGCGCGGAGCAGGGCCTTTCCTTCGGCCGGGAGGCGGCGCTGGCCCGCAAGCTCGCCACCGACAAGGGCATGCAGATCGGCCTCGACGGCGTGCAGTTGCTCGGCGGTCACGGCTTCACCAAGGAACACCCGGTCGAGCGCTGGTACCGCGACCTGCGGGGCATCGGCATCGCCGAAGGTGTCGTGCTCATCTAACCGGCCCGTTCCGTTTTCCAGGAGACCTCACCCATGATCAATCTCGAACTTCCCAAGAAGCTGCGGGCCAGCGCGAACCAGGCGCACCAGGTCGCGCAGGAGATCTTCCGCCCGATTTCGCGCAAGTACGACCTCGCCGAGCACGACTACCCGGTCGAGCTGGACACCATGGCCGCCATGGTCGAGGGTCTGGCCGACTCCGGCACCCAGAAGATCGGTGGCGCCGCCGGTGGCCGCTCCGACGACAGCGACGCCGACCGCCACGCCACCGAGCTGCTCGGAAACACCAACGGCGGCAACATGTCCGCGCTGTTGAACGCGCTGGAGACCTCGTGGGGCGATGTCGGCCTCATGCTGTCGATCCCCTACCAGGGTCTGGGTAACGCGGCCATCGCCGCCGTCGCCACCGACGAGCAGTTGAAGCGCTTCGGCAAGGTGTGGGCCTCGATGGCGATCACCGAGCCGTCGTTCGGCTCCGACTCCGCCGCCGTGTCCACCACCGCCGTGCTCGACGGCGACGAGTGGGTACTCAACGGCGAGAAGATCTTCGTCACCGCGGGCCAGCGCTCGACCCACATCGTGGTGTGGGCGACGGTGGACAAGAGCCTCGGGCGCGCGGCGATCAAGTCGTTCGTCGTGCCGCGCGACGCCCCCGGCCTCTCGGTGGCGCGGCTCGAGCACAAGCTCGGCATCAAGGCCTCCGACACCGCCGTGCTGCTGTTGCAGGACTGCCGGATTCCGAAGGACAACATCCTCGGCAGCCCGGAAGTCAACGTGGAGAAGGGTTTTGCCGGGGTCATGCAGACCTTCGACAACACCCGTCCGCTGGTCGCCGCGATGGCGATCGGCGTCGCTCGCGCCGCGCTCGAAGAGCTGCGCTCGATCCTGACCGCCGCGGGCGTGGACATCTCCTACGACGCCCCGGCCAACAACCAGCACGCCGCTGCCGCCGAATTCCTGCGGATGGAGGCCGATTACGAGGCCGCCTACCTGCTCGCCCTGCGCGCCGCGTGGATGGCCGACAACAAGAAGCCCAACTCGCTCGAGGCGTCCATGTCCAAGGCGAAGGCGGGCCGCACCGGCACCGACGTCACCTTGAAGGCCGTCGAACTGGCCGGGGCCATCGGCTACTCCCAGCGCACCTTGCTGGAGAAGTGGGGCCGCGACTCGAAGATTCTGGACATCTTCGAAGGAACCCAGCAGATCCAGCAGCTGATCGTCGCCCGCCGCGTCCTCGGTAAGACCAGCGCCGAGCTGAAATAACCTGGTAGACAACGCAAAACCGGTGCGAGTCCACTCATCAACTCGCACCGGTTTTCTCGTGTCCGACATTCGGCTCATCGGTTCACCACTCGCTCAGGCCGCCTGTAGGCCGTCATCGCCGGGAAGCTCCCAAATTCGGGCCGCCTCATCCACGGCCTGACGAGCACGCTCATGGCTGGACGGCAGTAGGTGCGTGTAGACGCGGAGAGTGAAGCCAGGGTCCTCGTGCCCGAGATAGTCGGCCAGCTCTTTCACCGACACGCCCCGCGAGAGCAGCTTGGAGGCATACAGGTGCCGAAGCCCGGAGTGCATCCCGTCGGCCCGGTTCTGGTAGTCCAATCCCGCTTTGCCGAACGCCGGTTTCCACACGATCTTGGTGAACAGATCTCCGCTCATCGCGCCGCATTGCTCGTTGACGATCAGCAGCCGGGCCGTGACTGGATCACCATCGGCCGAGCCCCACGGAAGCGTGACCGGCTGCGGTGGGAACACCTTCATGTGCTGGTCGATTGCGTCGAGCACTGCACGCGACAGCGGGATATAGCGGGTCTTCTCCCGCTTCGGGAGCGCGAACATCAGCGTGCCCTTGACGTACTTCACCTGACGCTGAATGTGCACCGTCATGGCTTCTCGGTCGATGTCGTCGGGCGAGAGCCCGAGTAATTCACCCTGTCGCAGCCCCAGACCCGCACCGACCGGGATCACGATCGAGTACCGCTCCCCCACGCTGCCCAGCCCACGCCGCACCGCGGTCACGCGGTCATCCGCCCACACAACGACCTTCGGACTACGCCGCACAGGCCGACGCACCGTCTTGGCATTGCACGGGTTCTGTCGAATGAGCTTGTCGTCCACAGCTGTGTCCAGCACACCCGCAACGATGTCGAACAGCACAGCCATGTAGTTGTCGGAGTACTTCCGCTCCTCCAGCTCACTCACCCAATCGCGCACCGTCGACGGGAGAATTCGCCCCACCGGCAGATTGCCGAACACCGGATAGATTCGAGATTCGAGCCGACTCCGCAGCGCTTCACGCGTCGCTGGGTCCGACGACTGCGCCCGATACCAGCTTTCCGCCTGTTGCCGAAAGGTCTTCCGGGATGCGCGAGGGTCGATGTACTTGCCCTCACGCTTGTCGGACTCGACCTCGATAAGGAAGTCGTCGGCGCGTTTCTTCTCCCGGTCCGGGAACGACTTCGACCGCTCCACGCCGTCCGGGTCGATGTAGCGGACCCGATACCGCAGGCCACGGCCGAACAGTTCGGTCTTCTCCATCACCGGCTTACCGCGGCCGTTGACGATGACCTTGCCGTCTTCGTCGCGCTTCGGTCGCCACCAGCGATCATCAACGTGCCCCATCAGGCGGCCTCATCCAGGTCCGCCCACGCCCGCAGCTTCGCCGGGTTGTAGCGCAGGTGCCGACCGATCTTGCGGACCGGTGGCCCCTCACCGAGCCACTTCCATTGATAGAGCGTCTTCACCGGGATGTTGAGGAAGTACGCGGCCTCCTCCACTGTCCACAACCGATCCTCCGGCAGATCCATACCAGTCTCCTCCCCTACGCTGCTTGCCGCGTTGTCGAATTTGGGTCTGTCCCCGGCGGGTTGGCTGCGAGTCGTGCTCTGTCGTACTCGGCGCGCCAGGTGAGGCGCTGGGACACCGCCGCCATGATCAGGTGATCGCGGGGCGGGACGTTCTTGTCGCCCGGTTCCACCGGGGTGATGATCAGATGCGAGCGATCCGGTTTGACGATCCCGACCGCGGCAAGGGTTTGCCGAACGAACTCGGCGCGGTCGTGCTTGTGGTCGGGAAGGGTCTTGTTCGACCAGCGACGCGACACCAGCACCCGCCGCCCCGGCAACCCCAACGTGTCCCGACGATGTGCCTTGCCCTTGCAGCGGCCCGGCTGAGTCTTGGCCGTGGCCCCCTTGGGGACGATGCCGTAGCGCAACCACACCGCGCAGCGCGGCGAGCACGGAGTCCGTTGCAGTTCGGCGTGGAGCCGGTCGTAGTGGACCGCGGTGCGGGTGTTGGGCGGTTCGATGATTTCCCCGACCGACTTCGTCAGGTACTTCGTCAGGTAGCGGACCTTCTGATCCGCCTCCTCAGTCCCGCCGAGGATGCCCTTGGAATCGACCTGGACACCGAACCGGACCACGTGCGCAGGCTCCAGATCATCGATCGAGTCCAGGACATCCAGCGCGTCATCCCACCCGGTCAACGGCTGCCCGGTGCCAGGGTCAACGAACGTGCCGGCCGCGTGATCCCACACCGGCATCGTCTCGCCGGAGTACACCTCGTTCTCGGCGTCAAAGTGAGGCCACCACACCTGGTGATAGGTCCCTTCGGTCACCGCCCGGAACACCGCGTGCGGGATCGAACCCCGGATCGCCAGATGCAGGTGCGGGGCACCCCGACGCTGAGGTTCCACGGTCGCGAAGTACTGCACGTCCCAGCCGACCGCGCGACGCAGGTTCTGTATCCACCGATCCACCAGGGCCGCGAAGTGCACGATGTCGCGCGCCGCGCGGGTGTAGTCGTAGGAGTCCGGATCACGTGGTGAGCCGTCCCCGCACACCTCGCCCTTGGAGTTGACCGCGCCGTCTTTGTGGACCAGCCCGTAGGAGTCCAGGGTGAGGGTCACGAACGTGGAGGGCCGGTACTTGCCCGCGTACTCGCGCCCGATGGTGGTCTTGGCCACCCGCTTGCGCGGCAGGTTCGGCACGTCCTGACGCCGCCGGGTGGAACGCTTGCGCCGCTCCTTGTGTGTGGCGTCCAGGTCCGGCAGCCGGCCACGGAACCCGGACTCCCGCAGTTCCACATCCAGCGACGCGACGACCTCCCGGATACCGTCCATCGCTTCACGGTCATCGGCGTCGCAGGCGTCCTGATATTGGGCGAACAGGTCCGAGCGCGCCGCCACCAGGTCCTTCTGCTGCTGACTGGGGGCGCGGGTGTCGTTGACCGGTTCGGCGTCCATGTGCCAGCCCTCATGGCACTGGGTCATCCGCAGATACCGGGCCTTGGTCGCGCACGCCGGGCACACCGATTCGATGGTGGACTTGCAGGGTGCGCCGACGTAGTCCACCCGCAGCGTTCTCGGGTCTTCGGCGCGCATCGGGATCGGGCGACGGCAGATGTGCTGTTCATCGGCTACGGCGTGGGCGACATCCCGGAAATCCGGCAGGCTACGGCGCTCGGCCGCGGTCTGCCGGATCGGGACCACCGAACCAGGATCAGTGGTGATGGGTTCCATTACGCCGCCTTCGGTCGGGTCCAGTGATCCACCCGCGGCAAGGTGATCGCTTGAGCCAAAGCATCGGAGTGGCGGAAGGCCAGTTCTACCGTGCCGGGACCGGTGATGGTGGCGCGGCAGTCCAACGCCCCGAACGCGTGCGCCAGATGCGTGACGCGGTTTTCGAAGTCGGCGGGGCAGTGGCCTTCCAGCATCCGCACTCGCACGCGATCGGTGGCCGGGCCGATCTCCACCCCGAGCAGGCGCGGGATGAACGTGCGGTCGCCGCGGTCGATGCTCAGGTGGCAGGCTTTCATCAGCGTGGCCCACCGCCCGCGGTAGCGGTGCCAGGTCAGGAACCGGGTGCGAGCACGGCGGGTGACCCAGCGCTCGAACGTCTCCGGGCGAGCACGCTGCCACAGCAGGAGCCCCGCGACGGACACCCCGGCAGCCGCGAGACCCACCGGCCACCCCACCAGCACCCAGGCTGTGACCACGAGGGCGAGGGGGACGGAGATCATCGGGAACAGGACCAGCCACCACACGCCGATCGCCGTTGCCCACAGCAGGTTGAGCAGTGCCAGCGCGAACCGGTCGGACGCGTCCAAGCGGGTGTCTTTGCGGATGTGAACGGTTTTGGTGGTCATCGGTCGTCCTTGGTGGTGGAGTCGAACAAGGTCATTTGGCCGTGGCAGGGCGCGTGCAGGTCTTTGCGTGCGCGGCGCTTGCGAGCGGTAACCTGATCGGCCGCGGCCTGCACAATCGGATTCACTTGAGACACAGCCGGTTTCGTTCTGCTGCTCATGCCGCTACCTCTTGTCCGCCGGCGAGGTGGGCGAGCAAGGCGGCACCGATCCATTGGGTGTAGGCGGGTGGGATCGCTTCGGCGAGGCTGCGCCGGTTGGCCGTCCAGTCGATGCCCATGGCGTCCTGCCACTCCGGGACACTGCCTTTGCCGCCGCCCTCGCCGTACACCGCGACATACGGACCGGTGAACCACTCACCATGTCGGCAGCCCGACACCCGCCCACGGTGCTTGAGGTGAACCGGTTGAGCGACGCTCCAGCCCCCGAGTTCGAACACCCGGTGCCGCAGTACCCGCAGGCCGAACATTTCCCCGCACAGCCGCAGGTCCCGCCGGATCGGTGCCCCTTGCACGTTCTCGATCACGAACGGCCGGCCGATGGCCTCCAGCACCGCGCGAGTTTCCGGGATCAACTGCGGATGCCGGCGACCCAGAGCCGCGTTCCGTTTGGCGTTGGTGCCTTTCGTGAGCGCGGTCGAGGACTGGCACGGCGGAGAGGCGTGGATCGCGTCGAACTCATGCCCATGCCGGCGGGCGAAATCCAACGCATCAGCCTGAAAGCCATCGAACGGGTAATCCGGTTGCGGCTCGATGTCCACACCCACCACGTCGAATCCGGCACGGTGGTAGCCCATCCCGGCACCACCGGCGCAGGAGAACAGGTCCAACAGCCGCGGACGACGTCCGGTCACGGTGTTCATGCGGCTTCGTCCCATTCGTAGCCGTCGTCCAGGTCGGCATCCCAACCCGGAGCCTCCCCGGTCTCCACCAGCAGATGCACCGCGATACCGATCGGGTCGACGCCGCGGCGGTCGAGTTGGCAGCGCCGCAGGGCACGGGTATCGATCACCGCATCGATCTCGTCATGGGCATGGAGAGAGCGGAGGTTGTTGCTCATGGCAGGGCCTCGATTTCCGGGACGCCGCACACTTCGCAGGTGCGGGAACGAGTGGCTTTGCCCAGCGACCACAGGGTGGTCTGCCAGGACTCGGGGAAGACGTGGCCGGCTTCGGCGCAGCGGGCGGTAGCGAGGCAGCCATCGCAGCGCACCTGGTCGCCGTCATACAGCCAGCCCACGCCGCCGCTGCGGGCATTGAGGTAGGCCACGGCCTGATTGATGGAGTCGAAGCAAATCGACTCGTTCTCGCCTTCGGAGTAGATGTCGCCGCAGCCGTCGCAGTACACGACCACGTGTGTCTCGGTCACGAATCCCCGTTTCATGCCACGACCTCCGCGACATACAGCCCGCAGCGCACGCACTGACGAGTCAGCAACGTCTCGCCGCTGGTGATCCGGCCGATCGATGTGTGCCAGTCGTGGCCCGGGTTGTAGCAGGGCGACAACGGCAGGCAGTCAGGACACATCAGCCTGTCGCCGTACAGCTCCCAGCCCTCCGCGCCGTCCACGAAGAAGTCCATCGCCCCATCGATCGAGTCGAACTCATCCGCGACCCCCTGCACACCAAAGGGTTCCTCGCACTCGCAGCAGTGAGCCACGACCGGCCCCACGGCGGTGAATCCGCGTTTCATGCCGCCACCGGCCCGTCATCGAACCCGCTGAAGTCCGCGAGGTTGACCGGCCGCGGCAACGGTGTGTACTGCTTGACGATCCAATCGATATCCGCGTTGGTGATATGGAAAGCGCGAGCACGCCGGAAACCGGGTTTGCCGTCCTCCTGCACATAGCAGACACCCGGAGTCGAATGCGGAATCTCGTCGCAGCGCGAACCCCGCTCCCGGGCACCTTGGCCGTGGATCATGGCGACCTGTGTCGGTTCGTCCATCCGCATCCCGATCCGATACGGCAACAACTGTCGTTGCGGCACAGTGTCTTTCGACGGATCGATCACGGTTTCGATCACCGAGAACAACGGAGCCCGACCCTGCGACAGCAGTTGCCCGTGGGCATGTTCGAACCGGTTGCGCAGCTCCGAAGTGGTGAACGCCGACAACACCGCCGCCTCATCGATGATCGTCACCACCAGCGGGTTATCCGGTGTCGGGACCGGTTTGCGCACCCCGTCTTGGCCGTAGCAGTCCGCGGCGGCTTTCATGTCCGCGACCGTGGCCTCCAACTGGGCGATCATGAACTCCGGTTCGGTGTGCGCGAACTGGGTGCACAATGGCTCCAGATGCCCGAGTTCCATCCGGCCTTTCGGGTCGATCAGCCGCAGGTCCACCCGCCCGGAGCGGATCGCCGGACCCATGCCCTTGACCAGGGCGTGCAGCACCGTGGACTTACCCGACCCCATGCCGCCGGCGATCAGCACGTGACGGCCCTGCACCGGCACCGGCCAGACTTCGCCGTCTTCGAACACCCCGGTCGGGACCGCTTCCAGGTCCACGCCGTCCCCAAACGCCACCATGGGCGCAGCAACGGCATCAGCCAGGGTGTCGTAGACGCGCAGGTCCAGGCGGACGAAGCCGGGCCCGGCCCCCGTCGCAGTCACTTGCGGGACACCGAAGTACTGCGCCAGCGCGTCGAGGGTGTCCTCGTTGGTCCAGTCCTTGAGCTTCTGCCCGCCGAGCATCTGCACGTCCACCGACATCCCGAACGGGGTGTAGGACGCGGACAGGACGTTCGGGAACCCGGTATCCCAGGAGCCGAGCCCCAACGCCGGCCACATCAACGACAGTTGCGCCGAGTCGGTCACCACGAACACCGCCGTGCGCAGCTCCACCGGAGCCCCCGCAACGACATCACCAGCATCACCAGCCGGTTGCACACCAGCGCCGCGCGCCGCCAGTGACCGCAGCCACCACAACGCCGACGCCCCAGTGCACATACCACCGGCCAGCATCACCGAACTCGCGATACTCATCTCAGAACCCCCAACCCTGCGGGCCGCGCTCCAACTCACAGAACAGGCGGCAGCCATTCGGAGCCGGGGACGGGGACGGAGCCTTGTCGACCTTCGGCCGGCCGAGACCGGCGTCCTCGCAGAACATCACGCACCGGGGTGCAGCCGGGGCGGGCGTCTCGGTGGTGGTGGTGGCTACCGCCGAGGAGGACGCAGCGGCCGGGACAGTCGGGGTCGGGGTGGCCGGAGAGGAGGTGCCCAGCACTCCAACACCGGCCAACAGGGTCACCAGCGACGAAACACCCATCGCTACAGCAGGAACAGAAACAGTCATCTCAACCCCCCACAGGGATAGCGAGCGGCAGCATCGGTTGCTGAACCGGACGCGGACGAACAGGAACAGGACGGATAGGCCGAACCGGAGCCGTCCGCACCACCGCCGGGACAGCCGCAACGGCAGGCAACGGAAGCTGAACCGGTTCGGGATCGAGATCGGGCACGGATTCCACCGCAGCGACAACCGGCGTGTCGGTCTCCGGCACCGGGTCGGGCTCGACATCGGAGACGGTCTCGGCCGCGGGCTTCTCGACGCCTTTGCGCTGAGCAGCGCGGAACAGCATCACCCCGCCATGCGTGTCCACCAACAGAGCGATCGGGGCGATAGCCGCGATCACCGCCGCCACCCAGTTCGGAAGCTGTTGCCCATCGGTGAACGCGTGCAGGCTGTTGCCCGCCACCGACACCACCGCACCCACCCCGAGCACCCAGGAGAACCAGCGGCGCTCATCGGGCCGGTTGGACAGCACCATCACCGACACCGTCGCCTGAATGATGGTGCCGTCCACGATCACCGGGAACAGCCACGAATCATCGCGGTCGATGCCCGCGAGTTCCGCGAGATCGCGGAGTGTTTCGTAGCTGAGGACGAACGCGGCGACGCCGACGCCGACGATGATCAACACCGCCGCCACCAGCGCCAACCGCATCCGCACCGAGCGGTCATCCCCGAACATCACGCCACAGCCTTCGAGCCGGTACCCGACGTGGCGGTGTAGTCGTTCAGCGCCTTCGCCAACCGGTCGTGCAGATCGGCCGCGATGTCCGGCGTCATGTACAGATGCCCCGAACCGGTCGAGACGACGACCATGCCGATGCTGCCGACGTACTGGGCCTGCACCCGCTCGTCATCACCGTGGGCCGACGAGCTGATCTGCATCCACACGTTGGTGCTCATCACGCACCCGCCTTCGCGGCATTGCCGTTGCCGGCCGCGGTGGGCTTCGGGGTGTTGTTGTCACCCTTGATCCCGGTCGCCCGGTAGACATAGCCCAGGTACTTGAACTCGCCCTGACCCATCACCTTCGGCTCCGCGGTCAAGCCCTCCAACTCGATGAACCACATGTCGTCGACGATCTGCTCACCCGCCGGCACCGGCTGATGCTGCGAAATGAAGGTGATCTCGAACGACGCGCGCTTGCCCTTGCCCTCGCTGGCCTCGTGCGGGTCGGTAACCGTCGCCGTCCACAACGGCAGGCCCGTGCCCTCCCCCGTCTTCGGATCGAAGTCGAACTTCTGCTCCGGCAGCGCGTTGCGGTCCGGGTTGTACTTGATCGCCGGGCCAATGGGAGCCATCAAGATCAGGCGCTTCGGGAACGCCACCCGCGACTCGATATCGAACTTGTAACCCTTGCTGATTGCCATGGTTTCTCCTATTGGTTGAGCTGACACATATCAGTATGCACCAGTATGAGTCAGCATGGAAGTGGTTGACTTAGATCGGTGCATGTCAGTTGCGTAGACTGGGCCGATGGAGCCCGTACGTGCTGGTCTTGCCGCTTACCAGCAAGTCGTAGAACGGATTAAGGACGAGATTCGGGCCGGTACGCGCCGTCCTAGCGAGCGCTTGCCCGGCAACCGTCGCCTCGCTGAGGAATTTGGGGTCTCACTCGGCACCGCCCAAAAGGCGCTCCGAGTTCTTCAGGATGAGGGCTGGGTCGTCGCTACCCCCGCAGTTGGAGTGTTCGTGGCTGGCGAGTTGCCCACCGAGCCGTCGAACGGTCTGGATGATCTGCGCGCCGAAGTTCATGAGCTGCGCAAGATCACGGACAACCTCGCGGCACGCCTCGATCGGATCGAAGGTAGATCCCCGTCCGAAGGCTGATGCCGCGCATGTGATTTGAGCTGTGCGTTGCATGCATCCATGAGACGCCTGAAGGATGTTGCGTCACTACGCCTCGCATGTCGCGTCTATCTCTTGACTGTCACGCCCGTCACGGTGGCTGTACCGTCTATGTCACGTCCTGTTTGTACCGAGGGGACGGGGAGGGGGACAACTTGGCAACTATCCGACTGAAACACCTTCTGCGAGAGCGTCATTGGCAGAAGTACGCAACTTTCTGTCGCGAATATGACCGTGTGGCATGCGCTGTTGACCAGGAGTTGCAAGGCACCGCTCCGAGCCGTGGGCAGCTACATCGATGGCTAGGTGGTGAACTCAAGGGCCTGCCCTATCCTGATCACTGCCGCGTACTCGAAGCCATGTTCCCAGGATGGACAGCAGAAGCGCTCTTCGAGGTCGTTGCCGATACGCCGCGAGCGAACGGGTCAGAGTACGCCGGCGTTGCGCAACTTGTTCGCGCGGTCGAGGAGGCATTCAGCGCGCCCGACGCGCACAGAGCTGCTTGGAGTACTCAGCCAGCTTCCATCGCCCGCATGGCGACCGGCCTTGATGGCGCAATCCGTAGTGACAACGACATTCCCGATGCAATGCACACCATCGCAAAGAAGTTGGTCGCGCTTGCACGAGTGCTCCGGATAGACGCTCAAGAAACTGCCCGACTTGCCAGTCTCGCCGGGCAAGTCGTAGAGCTTGAAATGCATGTGAGCATAGATATTCAGCGCGACGGCCTATCAACCGTTTGCTACAGGCACGAATTGTTCAATATGAGCGAACAGCCGATAACACGTATAGCGCGTGAAGTATGGTTTGAGCACACGCCAAATGGAATACATATCTCCCCTTCCAGTGATGGAACACGGAAGGTGATCATTCAGCGAATACACGATACGCCCGGATTATCCAAATTTGCATGCCAAATATCGCCTCCTATTCGTCCTGGAGAAACTGGGACAATTCAGTACGAATGCAAGGGCGGTCAATTCGTAAGTGATCACTATTGGCGGCAGGGCCTACCCCGCTATACCCGGCACGTGACGATTACTCTGCGGCACAATGAAGTCGGGCGGCTTCTTGACTACTCGGCCACTGAAGAACAAGTCAATGGCTCTGAGCAGTCCATATCCGAAGATCTTATCTGGGACAATGACGGAGACGACGTCATCGTCACTCTTACCCGCGACTATCTCCGTCCAGGACAATCAGTAACCGTACGGTGGGATGTCGAACATTTAGAGCGGCAGCGCACGAAGGAGAGTTTGAATGTCGACTGAGACGCGGAGAGTCCACGAGACTCGATTCGACATCCTCGGCTCCGCGGGGGTGAACTCAAAAGAGACGTTACCCCTATTCGCTTACGGAACTCTTCAACTCGAGCCCGTACTAGCCGCACTCATTGGACGCCTACCCGAATCCGCCCCTGACAAGCTGGAAGGGTGGCGAGTTGCCCGGCTTCCTGACCGTGTTTATCCGGGGCTCGTTCCCGATCCTGGAAAGTCAGCTCTAGGACGAGTTCTGAAAGGAATTACACCCGACGAGTGGATGCTACTCGATAGATTTGAAGATAATGACTACGACCTAGTGCCGGTCATACTCGCCAGTGGGACGCGAGCAATGGTTTATGCATGGACGAAGGCGGTGGACCGAATGGATTGGCTACCGGACGAGTTCGCAGCCTTGGAACTCACTCCGTACGTCGAGCGATGCACCGCCTGGCTACAACGTGATCGCGCCCAGCAGCCTGAGTCGTAGCGTGCACACTACTGTGTAGCTTCAACACCACGCTATATGTACAGTTAGAACCGTCACGTGAGTGATGCCGAGCGGTGGGACCGCCATCGCACGACGGCCCCACCTGATGGGTTACCTAGTCCACACTCGGCGGACCAGCATGAGCGCCCCGGCGATCACGGCAGCAACCACCAAGATGGTGCCGTAATCGACCGGGGTCTCTTGCTTTCTCCGGCGATGTTTCGCCATCCCCACCACCTCCTTCCTGGGCGCGGTGTGTGGACCGAGTCCACCGCCCCTCGGCTGGAGGTGCGTCCACCTTACGTGATCGCAACGACAGGAACGCTTGAACCGCAACAGGTTCCGGCACTTCCCCCATCAGCCCAGGGCATCACCCACTACGGACGACGATCCCGTCCACGTTGGAGGTGATCGGCGTTCCGCTTGTGAGCGCACCCGCGTTGTGCGAGTTGTTGCCGAATTTCGCCATACAGACTCAAGGGCGGCGCTGGCGCGCCGCCTACGCGGCGCACCGCGCCGCGACGCGCAACCGCCGGCCTCCGCAAGCTGCGGCAGGCGGGCGCGTCGGTGCGTTGCCCCGCGTTTGGCGACGTGGCAGAACGCACCCTGTTCCTATCTGGCCGCTTTCTCAACGTCCTCGCAGTGCTGGGCACGCCGACAGCCGTACCCGACTGACCTCCCGCAGTCCTCGACGAATCCGCCCGGCACTCTGCCCGGTCAACCGGCTGTGGTCCCGTGGAGCTCCGGACACGTTCACAAGCAGGTCACCGCAGTCAGCCCAGCGGGCCCCGCCGATCGCGCTGTTCCTCTCCGGCCGTGGCGGTCTGACTGATCCGAGGGCTATCACGCCACCAGCGGGCATCAAGAGCGCCTACGGCGTCACTACGTGATGGCTGGCGCCACTCTTGACACCCGCCGGAGCCGTGATCGAGACGCCCTCAGCCAGACCACCCCAACCGGAGAGGAACCGAAGATGAACGTCACCGAGCCCACCACCTGCCAGCTTCGCGGATGCGACAACCCCGCCGCGGTCCCGTTCCTCTACGAGTACCCCACCCACGGCGAACAGCAGGAAATCCGGTGGCGCTGCCACCAGTGCGAGGCTCAGATTCGCCGCAACATCGAGACCATGGCCCGCTACCCGTACTGATCCCGGAGGGGGCTTCGGCCCCCTTCCTCGGTGGCTCGGAATACCATGCCCGCGTGGCAGAAACCATCGTCGTCGCGCTCGTTGCTGGCGCATTCGCCTTGGTCGGTGGCGTGATCGGATCAATCGGCGCACCTTGGACGAACTGGGCGATTCAGAAGCGCAAGGACGACCGTCAACATCAACGTGACCTAGTCGACAAATGGCGCAACGGAATCGCGGAGCTGGTGAGCGGCCAAGAGGCCAATGGCCTGTCCTGGTACGAATCCCTTCGCCCGCATCTCAGCGCCGAGCTGATCAGCAAGATCGAGCCCGGATACGGTAATCGCATCATAGGAATCCCGATCAACCCAGACCGGGACCACGCACGGCCACCCGAGATCCGAGAACTCTTGGCGACCGTCGACCAGCTTGAGAAGACGTGGGGCCTGTCCGGGCGATAGCTTCAAAGCCGCAGAAGCCGAGGCGAATTCATCCGCGCCCTTCGGTCGCGTGGCCCTGCTGTGTGGTGGCCTGCATTGTGTTCACGCGCCCCTCCAGCGTCAAGAGCGCCTACGGCGTCACTGCGTGATGGCTGTCGCCACTCTTGACCCCGGAGCCTCTACGCGCGAAAGGCAGGCCGATAAGGGGCAGGCGCAGCCAGCCCGCCTTAGGGTGCAACCCACCACCCAGCAGGGCCAACCGCTGGTAGTGCCCGTCAAAGCGCCTGGCTAACGGTCCGATGCTGACTATGCTTCACCCATGGATTGGGGAGGAGACCTCGACCGGCTGGACGTTCTGCCAGCGATCGTTCGCCGCGCACTGGCGGAAGTCGATGGATGTATGAGGGGCGGCGCTTATGCGATGGCCACGGTTGCCGCGCGCCGCGGTCTTGAGGCTCTGTGCCGCGATCAAGGCGTAACTAAGGGGACCCTTGAGAAGCGCCTCATCGCGCTGAAGGAAGCGGGCACTATCGACGGCCGTCTTGCAGAGTGGGCGACTCATCTGCGCAACATCGGAAACGAGGGTGCTCACGATCTTGACTTCGAGCCGGACCGAGAGGAAGCCGCCGACTCGAAGGCTCTCCTGGAAGGCATGGTTCGGTATGTCTACATCGACCAAGCCCGCTACGAGGAGGCGAAGCGACGATGGGAGTACCGACGCCTTCCTCCTCTCGACCTCCCCTACGAGCTGACCACCTACAAAACTGGTTGCGCGGTTCTGACGATCCTGAAATCGCGAGAAGTGTCCGACGCCCATGACGATGGCCGCCGCGAGATTGGTACCTGGGTCCTGCACTGGTCTGGGTTCCCGTCGGAAGCTAAGCCCAAGCCTGGAGACCTGAGTATCGGAGTGGAGGGCTTTGCCAGTGGCCGGCGGGCTGCCGCCATTTGGCTCGAAGCTCGGGGCTACCGTCTCGGGGAGTGGAAGCGGGTGTTGGTACCGGCCAAGGCCATCGAGTGTCCTGACGACACCCATTCTCCCCCCTTCTAACCCACGGGGGCCCCGTGAAGCCAGGCCGTCCACAGGCCGCGAGAGGTCCGGGAGTAGGCGGAAAGGACGAGAACTGCGGAGAACCATTCGCGCAGTTCAAAGCACATTTTCCGGGGATTCCGCCAGGGCACCGCAAACCTGCCGCAAGATTCTGGACATCTTCGAAGGCACCCAGCAGATCCAGCAGTTGATCGTGGCCCGCCGCGTGCTCGGCAAGACCAGCGCCGAGCTGAAGTGATGCCTGCTCAGACGATCGGGTGACGAAATCCGGTGCGAGTTTCTCGGACTCGCACCGGATTTTTCGTTTTCAGACCGCCGATCGAATCGAATGACGTGTCTAGCGAACTCATTCGGCGATCACGCGACTATGGCCTCCGGACCGAATGTTCCGTATCCTTCGCGCACATGTGGAGCATTGTCCTTATTTCGATTGTCAGTTGTTTCGTGATCGCCGCTGGATTCGCGTGGGGGCTGCCCGGCGACTGAGGAAATCTTCGGCATGAGGACGGGCCCGACACAGACGCGCGAACGTCATCGCCGGTAGCGCATCCATTCCTGAGGATGCGCCGGTGGGCGCACTAGCCCTCCGAGTGGTGCAGCGGCGGATTCGCCGCGCGGCGAGCAAGCTGGGCCGCGGTGAGGTCGGCGGTCCAGAGCGGCTGGAGCATGTGCCAATCGGCGGGGTGGGCGGCGATACCGGCAGCGAATCGGTCGGCCAGCGCCTGGGTGGTCTCGCGCACTCCGCGGCTGATGTCGAGCGGCGGATCCACGTGGACTCCCCAGCCGTCAGAGGTGAACCAGCAGTGCACGGGAAGCAGTGGCGCGCCGGTGTCGATCGCCAGCCGAGCCGGTCCGGCCGGCAGCCGGGCCGGCTCACCGAAGAAGGTGACCGGTACGCCCGTACCGGACAGATCACGTTCACCGAGCAATCCGACTATTCGTCCCTGCCGGATCCGGGCGAGCAATTGCGGGAACGGCGGCGTCGTGGTCCCGGTAAGCGGGATGATCTCGAATCCCAATTGCTCACGAAAACGAACGAAGCGCCGGAACAACGATTCCGGCGCGAGCCGCTCCGCGACCACGGTCGGTGAGCCGACGCGCTGCACCAGCCAGACTCCGGCGAGGTCCCAATTACCGCTGTGCGGCAGGGCGAGCACCGCACCGGTGCCGCGTTCGACCGCCTCGTGAATGTGTTCGAGCCCGGTCGCCGAGGATTCGATGGTGTCGGCCAGCCGCACCGGGTCCATCGACGGCAACCGGAAGGCTTCACGCCAGTACCGGGCGTAGGAGCGCAGACTCGCCCGGATCAGCGTCTGTGGAACCTCGTCCGGTGCGGCGCCCAGGACGCGAGAAAGGTTCCGGCGCAACTGGTTCGGACCACCGTCGCGAGCCGCGCGTTCGGCTCCCGCGTCGAAGAGGCGGACGGCCAGCGATTCCGGCAGGGCGCGCACCAGCCGCCAACCGGCGGCGTAACCGAAGTCCCATGCCCGGCCGGCCGGATGCACTAATCGCCGCCGGAGTCGACCGGTCCCGCTTCGTCGGTCGCTACCGAGGGTGTCGCGCCGACAACGTCACTGAACACGGGCACGCGAACCACTCCGACCGGCGGCGCGCCGGCCTCGGTGGGCTCACTCGGATGGCTGAACAAAGGTGACCCGTTGGTGCGATACATTTTCTGAATTCTCCGCTCACTCGCGATCGATGACGCCCGATTGGGTGGCACACCGTACAGATACGGTCACCGCCGCCGCGGATTCGGCGGTCGCCTCGAAACCCACACTACCCTCGACCAGACCATACGGAACGGTGTATCGAGGATGCGCCGTAGCGCACCACGGCGGGAGCCGCCGCGCGAGCCCACGATCGACCGCCGAATGCTTGCGCCCCGCTGTCGGCGGTGAGCGGTCGAATCCGGGGCGCGGCCCTGTAACGGGGGGATCTTACGCGGGGCGAAAACCGCTGCGGACGGATACGCCTACCGCCTGGCCACCATCTCGGTTCCGTCGTTCGGCGCCGTCTACAACTGACATCGCGGGCTCCGGCTCCGGCTGCCACGGGACCGGAGCCCTCGGTTTGTCGGAGAGTACGTACTTCCGTAACTTCTGGATTCGTGAGTCTGGAAGACCGAGTCGCCGAGCTGGAACGGCGGCTCAGCGCGCTGGAAGAGAAACCACGGCCGGAGAGCCTGCCGTCGGGCACCGAGGAGTGGGCGGTGGCTCGCCTGCAGGAGGAGTTCGCGGCGGCCGACGAGCCCAACGGTGGCGTCGTCTTCGCCGGGTCGGTCCGCCTGCCCAACGACCAGCAGCGCGCATGGCAGGCCAGGTTCACCACCGGCGACCTCATCGAGGACGACTGGGCCGAAACGGCGGAATGCCTTGCCGCACTGGGTAGCCCGGTCCGGCTGCGGCTACTGCGGGAGATCATGGGCGGGCGCAGAACCGCGGCCGAACTGGCCGGGGTGGACGGTGTCGGCGATTCCGGCCAGATCTATCACCACCTGCGGCAGCTGGCCGCGGTGGGCTGGCTGCACACCGCAGGCCGCGGCCGGTTCGAGGTCCCGGCCGCCAGGGTGGTTCCGTTACTGGTCGCCCTCGCCAGTGCCCGGCGCTGATCCGGCGGCGACGTATCCGGCACCGGCGAGCAGTGCGCCCATCTGCTCGTATGCCGCCCGCTCGCGGGGCGCGATCGTGGCCAGGCCGTCGACGTAGCGGTTGAACATGCAGAACGCGGCCGCGACCAGCACCGCGTCGTGGATGTCCTCGTCCTTCGCCCCCGCCGCGCGCGCGTGCTCGACATCCTCGGCGGTCACCGCGAGCCCCGACTGCCGCACCTTGTCCGCGATGCGCAGCAGGGCACGGAGTTTCGGATCGATCGCGGCGGATTCCACGTCCTCGATGACGGCGTCGATCACCTCGCGACCGCCGTCCACCAGCACCGCCGCCGTCGCCGCGTGCGACTGTGCGCAGAAATAGGTTTCGTTGCGCGAGGACACGTACGCGGCGATCGTTTCGCGCTCCCCCGGTGTCAGCGGGGACGACCCGCGCAACAACGTCTGTGCGAACTGACTGAGCGCCGCGCCGGTTTCGGGTTTGAAGGCGAACAGACTCCGGATGCCGGGCAGATCCTCGGGAAGGTCGATGAACGGTGCGCGGTCCTTCGGATCGGACATCGGCGGCGTCTCCCTTCGAGCGGTCTCGAGACGATGCGAGGGTAGCGCTACCGACCGGTAGCTAAGAGCCGAATCTCGGAATCTGGCCGCGCACCGCTCCCACCTGCGGCGGACGCGACCGAACCGAGACTGATTTGTCCGATTTAATTGTGACCTGCCACACTCCGCACTGCTACGGTGGCTAATCGACACGCCGTACCGGTTCGCTAGGTCGAAGACCGACGCGAGGGTTTTGTGGAGGTAATTCGACATGAACTTGGCCCACACGCTGGAGGCCGTGAAGGCGCTGGGTGTGCTGCGCTCCCGAGGGGTTTCCGATCCCCGGAAGCCGCTGGAGACGCTGCGGACGATGAAGGAGTCGCGCATCTTCGGCCCCCAGGCGACATTGATCCGGCACTCCGCGCGGGTGGCGCCGGACGCGCCGGGCATCGTGGACGAGGCGGGCACCCTGACCTACCGCGAACTGGATGACCGGTCGACGGCCGTCGCACGCGGCTTGCAGGCGGCGGGCATCACCGAGGGCATGGTGATCGGCCTGCTCGCGCGCGACCACCGCGGCCTGATCATCGCGATGACCGCCGCGGGCAAGCTCGGCGTGCGGGTGGCACTGATGAACACCGGGTTCGCCAAGCCGCAGTTCGCCGAAGTGTGCCAGCGCGAGAAGGTCAAGGCGGTGCTGCACGACAGCGAGTTCCTCGGCCTGCTCGACGCGCTGCCCGCCGACATGCCGCGCTACCTGACCTGGGTCGACGAGGGCACCGCGCTGCCGGAGGGCGCGCAGACGCTCGACGACCTGGTCGCGGCGAACTCCGCCGATCCACTGCCCGCGCCGAGCAAGCCCGGTGGCTTCATCATCCTCACCAGCGGCACCACCGGCCTGCCGAAGGGCGCTCCGCGCACCAAGGTCACGCCCCTGTCCACGGCCCAGATGGTCGACCGGATCCCGTTCCCGCAGCGCGGCACCCAGGTGATCGTCTCGCCGATCTTCCACAGCACCGGCCTGGCCACCTGGCTGGTCGGCGCGGCCCTGTCCAACAAGGTGGTGGTGCGCCGCCGCTTCGACGCCGAGGCGACGCTCGCCCTGGTCGCCGAGCACAAGGCCGACATGCTGGTGGCGGTGCCCACGATGCTGCACCGGATGGTCGAGCTCGATCCGGCGATTCGGGCGAAGTACGACACTTCCTCGCTGAAGGCGATCGTGCTGGCCGGTTCGGCGCTGTCACCGGAACTGACGATCAAGGCCACCGAGGCGTTCGGCCCGGTGCTCTACAACCTCTACGGCTCCACCGAGTGTGCCGTCGCGACCGTGGCGAATCCGGAGGATCTCGCCCTCGCCCCCGGCACCGTCGGGCGCGCGCCGATCACCTGTGAAGTGCGGCTCTACGACGAGAACGACCAGCGCGTCACCGCCATCGACACCACAGGTCGGATCTTCATCCGCAGTGGCGCGCCGTTCGAGGGCTACACCGACGGCAGGCACAAGCAGATCATCGACGGCTACATGTCCAGCGGCGACGTCGGACACTTCGACGTCAACGGCCTGCTCATGGTGGACGGCCGCGACGACGACATGATCGTCTCCGGCGGCGAGAACGTCTTCCCGCAGGAGGTGGAGAACCTGCTGCTGGAACGGCCCGACGTCTTCGACGTGGCGGTGGTCGGCGTGGACGACGCGGAGTTCGGAAAGCGCCTGCGCGCCTTCGTCGTCCCCGAGCCGGGCCACTCCCCCGACGGCGAGGAGATCAAGGCGTACGTGAAGAACACCCTGGCGCGGTACAAGGTGCCGCGCGAGGTGGTCTTCCTCGACGACCTGCCGCGTAACGCGACCGGCAAGCTGCTGCGCCGCGTGCTGGTGGAGTACGAAGTCCAGGCCTGATCCGCAGCGGGCCGGGGCTCCCCCGCCCGGCCCGCTACCTGCGGGTAGCACCCGCTGAGATACATGACACAGCCGGTTACACGAGCTTGCTACTGTTAGCGCCAGCACTGGGTACCGAAATTGCGGTCCGTACCACCCGGAGGATCACCGGGTGAAGCCGCCGGAAGGTTGTCGTCGATGTCTCTTTCCCTCCCCGCGCTGGGCGGCACCGCCCGCAAGGCGGGCGATCTGGCCCTTGGCGTGAACGTGATGGTCAAGCGGCGGCTGTTCAATCCGCTGCGCCCCGACCACGCGGCGCGTTCGGCGTTCAACATCTTGAAGTTCGGCCCGTTCGCCGGCGTCGTCATGCACGCGGCGCAGACCAGGCCGCATGCCGTGGCCATCGTCGACGAAGGCGGGGAGCTGACCTTCGGCCAGCTCAACGAGCAGTCCAACGCGCTGGCCCGTGGATTGCAGGACAAGGGCATCAATCCCGGTGACGTGGTGGCGATCCTGGCCCGTGACCATCGCGGCATGGTGCTGAGCCTGCTGGCCACCGGCAAGCTCGGCGTGCGCGGAGTGCTGATGAACACCGGGTTCGCCAAGCCGCAGTTCGCCGACGTGGCCGAACGGGAGAACGTCAAGGCGGTGCTGCACGACAGCGAGTTCATCGACCTGATGAGCGCCATCCCGGCCGCGATCCCGCGCATCCTCACCTGGGTGGACGAGAAGGACGGCGCCGATCCGGGGATTCCGACCATCGACTCGCTGATCACCGGGCAGTCCGGCGCCGCGCTGCCCGCGCCGGCCAAGCCGGGCGGCATGGTCATCCTGACCAGCGGCACCACCGGCACCCCGAAGGGCGCCCCGCGCGACCGGGTCAGCCCCTTCGCCTCGGCCCAGTTCGTCGACCGGGTACCGCTGCCCGACAACGGCACCATGATCATGGCGGCGCCGATCTTCCACGGCACCGGCCTGTCCCAGTTCACCCTCGGTCTCGCGCTGGGCAACCGGGTCGTCTTCCAGCAGCGTCGCTTCGATCCCGTGCGGACGCTCGCGAATATCGAGAAATACCGCGCGGATTCGCTGGTCGTGGTCCCGACCATGCTGCAACGCATCCTCGACCTGGATGCGGACGTGCTGGCGAAGTACGACGTCAGCAGCGTCAAGGTGATCTTCGCGGCGGGCTCGGCCATCGCGCCGGATGTGGTGACCCGCACGCTGGACCACTTCAACGACAGCCTCTACAACCTCTACGGCTCCACCGAGTGCGCCGTCATGACGGTGGCGACCCCCGAGGATCTGCGGAAGGCGCCGACCACCGCGGGCAAGGCTCCGGTCGGCATCAGGATCGTGCTGCTGGATGAGAACCGCAAGCCGATCACCGAACCGAACGTCACCGGAACCATCTTCGTGGACAACGGCTTCGCCTTCACCGGCTACACCGACGGCCGCACCAAGGAGGTCGTCGACGGCATGATGTCCAGCGGCGACGTGGGGCATTTCGACTCCGACGGCCTGCTCTACATCGACGGCCGCGACGACGACATGATCGTCTCCGGCGGCGAGAACGTCTTCCCGCTCGAGGTGGAGAACCTCATCGCAGGCCGCGACGACATCTTCGAAGCCGCTGTCGTCGGCGTGGACGACCGTGAGTTCGGCAAGCGGCTGCGCGCCTTCGTCGTTCCCGGTCCCGACTCCAAGCGCGACCCGCAGGAGATCAAGGACTACGTCAAGGCGAACCTCGCCCGCTACAAGGTCCCGCGCGAGGTGATCTTCCTCGACGAGCTGCCCCGCAACGCCACCGGCAAGCTGCTGCGCAAGCCGCTGATCGAGATGGAGGTCGACGCGGGCTGATCGGCGCGCGTCCGAGGTCTTCCGGGCAGGTGCTCCGTCTACCCGGAGAACCGGCGTATCTCCACCCGGAAACCGCACGTCGAGCCGCTGTCGGCGCAGGCCGATGCGGTCGAACGTGTGCAATCGGTCCGCTATCATCAGCGAGTGAGTTACGAGTACCGGTCTGCCGCGGGACGTCGCGGCGCCGTCGCGCGAGTGCGCGGTGGTTCGGCCGGTGCGATCTCGGGAGCGATTTCCGTCGCGGCGCACGGCTGGGCTTCCGGCGGCATGCTGCCGGACACCACCGCGCTGGCGCTGCTCGCCGCCGCGTCCGCCGTGATCGGCGCACTGGTGGCCGGTCTGGCCCCGCTGCGCGACACCTCGGCCGGGCTGGTCGCGGCACTGGTCGCCGGACAACTCCTCGGACATTGCACGATGGGGATCAGCTCGGGCCACCTGCATCACGGTGACGCCCAGCTGACTCCGGCCATGCTGGCCGCGCACCTGTGCGCGGCGTTCGCGGCGGCCGTCGTGATCCGCGGCGCGGAGGCCGCGTACCGGATCGGGACCGCTGTGGTGCGCCGTGTGCTCCCGCTGCGCCACACCCCGCCCGTCGTCGCGGACCGCGCTCCGCTGCGCACCGCCCATCGCGACCGGGTCGTCCTTCGCGTGTTCGCCGCCGAGGCGCTGCGCACGCGGGCTCCGCCCCTCGCGGTCGTTCTCTGAATTCTTCCCCCACCCGGTGCACGTAGTGCCCTGGCGTGAGTGTCGCTCACCGTCACGCACTTCCCGTGCGTCACCGGGGCGCCTCGCACGCTCGTGCCCACGCCTGAGCGTGCCCGCGTCCTGCGTCGTCCGGGTCGCGAATCACCCTTCCGCACGCGGCGGTACGGCCGCGCTCGCACGAATGAGCGCGTTCGTTGTCGACGGTCGTCGCACTACCTGGTGCTGCGACGCGCGTCATGAGAACGCGCTGTCGCCGCGGCGGCCTGTGCCCGACCGGAAGCGATTCGCGCCCCGACCGGGTTCCGCCGTCAGAAATGAAACGACCGTGAGTACAACAGAAACACTGTCCGACGCCGACTTATCGGAGCCGTCGGACTCCTCCGGCCTACGCCGGACCACCGCGCGAAACAGTTTGTACGCGTTGACCATGCGGCTGCACTTCTACGCAGGCGTGTTCGTCGGGCCGTTCATCCTGATCGCGGCCGTCACCGGCGCGCTCTACGCGATCTCGCCGACCTTGGAGTCGATCGCGTCACGTGACCTGCTGACGGTCACGCAGACCGGAACGCCGAAGCCGCTGTCGGAGCAGGTCGGCGCGGCCGTCGCCGTCCGGCCGGACCTGCCACTGGTCGCCGTCGCCCCGGCGGGCGGCGCCGAAGACACCACCCGCGTGCTGTTCAACGACCCGTCGCTGGGCGAATCCGAGCGGCGGGCGGTATTCGTGAACCCGTACACCGCGCAGCCGGTGGGCGACGCCGTCGTGTACGGCAGCTCGGGAGCGCTGCCGATGCGCACCTGGATCGATCGGTTGCACCGTGACCTGCACTTGGGCGAGCCCGGCAGGCTCTACAGCGAGCTCGCCGCGTCCTGGCTGTGGGTCGTCGCACTGGCCGGTCTGGTCATCTGGGTGCGCCGGGTGCGCGGCCGCCGGGCCCGCAACGGCTGGGGATGGCTGTGGGCGGCCGATCGGTCGCAGCGCGCGCGGGGCCGCACCCTGAACTGGCACGGCGCGGTCGGGATGTGGGTGCTTCCCCTCGCGCTGCTGCTTTCGGCCACCGGCATGACCTGGTCGACCTACGCGGGCGAGAACATCACCGAACTGCGCGAGCAGCTCAGCTGGACCACACCGGCGGTCAGCACCGCCCTGCCGGGAGACGTTGCGTCCGAGCATGATTCGGGCTCCGACCACCACGGCGGCGGCCACACGACACATGCGCCCGCCGATTCGGCCGATTGGATCGCCCAGCTGGATCCGGTGTACGCGACCGCCCGTGCCGAAGGCATCACGCAGGCGGTCGAGATCGCCGTCCCGGCCGAGCCGGGCAAGGCATTCGCGGTGAAGGAACGCCGGATGCCCGGCACCTACACCGTCGACTCGGTCGCCGTCAACGGTGCGACCGGCTCGGTCACCGATCGGCTGTCCTACGCCGAGTGGCCGCTGATGGCCAAGCTCACCAACTGGGGCATCCAGTTCCACATGGGGCTGATGTTCGGGCTGCTCAATCAGTTGTTGCTGCTCGCGGCGATGATCGGCCTGATCACCGTGATCGTGCGCGGCTACCTGATGTGGTGGCGCAGGCGGCCGACCCGGGATGCGCGCCGGTTCGCCCTCGGCCGGGCTCCGCGCCGCGGCGCCCTGCGCAAATCCTCGCTGTGGCTGCTACTCCCGCTGGTGGCTGTCGCGCTGGTGGTGTGTTGGTTCGTCCCGCTGGTCGGGTCGAGCCTGCTCGTCTTCCTCGCGATCGACGTGCTGATCGGCGTCGCCGGGCGCGTGCGCGCCGCCGCTTAACCCCACATATCGACGGGCGAAGGCCCGTTACATCCACGACCTACCGAACGTCATAGGTATGGCCGTCGCTTCGCCATGCCTTCCGAATCCGAGGAATCTAATGCACATCACGAAACTCGCCCTGGCCGCCGCGTTCACGACCGCCGCCGTAGGCATCTGCGCGGGCACGAGTTCCGCCGCGCCCGCCGCGCCCGCCGACGCCGCGTCCACGGAGGCCACGCCCGCGGTAGACGCGCCCGCTGACGCCGCGCCCGCTGACGCCGCGTCCACGGAGGCCACGTCCACGGAGGCCACGTCCACCGAAGCCGTCGCCGCGGGCGTCGGCTTCACCGCCCACGCCACCGAGACCTCCAGCATCATCACCATCGATTCCGGCTCGCTGGTGGTCGAGGACCAAGTGCTGAAGATCAAGGCCGCCGACGGCACCGTCGTCGCGGGCGCGCCGTTGACCTTCCGCGTCGACGATTTCGCATTTCCCATCGTCGCGGAGATCTCCGAGCGCACCGCGACGCTCTCGCCTCAGTTCGACCTGGCGCACGCGACCTACCAGCCCGTCGCCCTGCCGTTCGAGGACAAGGCGCCGTGGAAGACCGAGTACGACCGTGAGCAGGCCGCCTGGTCCCGTCTGACCAGCACCGTCTCCATGGGTGCCACCATCGGCACGCTGGTCGGCGGTATCGGCGGCGCCTCGGTCGTCTGCTTCCTCGGCGGCATCGACGGAGCTCACTTCGCCGCCCCCCCCATCGTCGGCATGTTCGGCCCG